>CAIWET010000497.1 GCA_903911805.1 uncultured Ignavibacteria bacterium
TATTTGTAGCAAGAGGAATGCTAACCCAAGTTCCACCAGAGTTTGTTGATGATTCCCATTGTACTGTTACAGGATAACCGCCGTTAATTGAATTAGCTGCTGTTAATGATGTTCCAGAATTTTGGCAAACGTCACCTGATGATGGGTTTGTTGTTACTGCTAAGTCATATACGTGAATTTGTGCTGTAGATGATACTGCTGTACAAACACCGTTATATTTTCTTGCTTGGATATATATATTATTCCAAGAAGAAGGAGCATCAGTAAATGTAATTGAATTTGATGTTGCATTTGTAACGCCTGGCATAAATGGACCAGAAACACCATTATTTAATACAAACCAATTTGTATTATCTACTGAGTAATACCATTGTGGAGAACCAAAACCTGCAACTGTAAATGTTGCTGTTCCAAGTTTACAAGTATTTTGATCTGTAACAGCACTTGTAATTGTTGGTTTTTGGTTTACTGTTATTGTTGCATAACCAGTAGAAGTAGGACATAATGATGAATTGCCAGTAAATGTATAATGTGCCCTAAATTTATAACCATTAATAGTTAATGGAGCAGTATTTACTTTTAATGTTGCTGTTGTCCAATCAGATGCCCAAGTTTCTGCGCCAGTAAAGTTATTCCAGTTTGCTTCATTTAATGGATCATTTGCACTTAAACAATATTGCCAAATAATTGAAGTTGGGTAATTCGCTGTAACAGCTGAGTTGAAATAAATGTTTTCAGCATCTTGACAAACCAAATCACTTGCAGGATTTGTATCTACTTGTATGCCATAAACACTTAATGTTGCTACTGATGAAGTATGAGTATTACATTCACCATTATCAACAGACACTCTAAATTCATAATTGTCTAATGCTAATGCAATACTTGTAATTGTTACTGATGCAGTTGTTGCATTTGATACAGTAGCTGTTAATAATGAACCATCAGATAATGTATTCCAAGTAGAACCACTATTTGATGAATATTCCCATAAGTATGTTGGTGTCGCTCCAGATGTTCCAACTGTAAATGTTACATTATCTGTAGCACATTTTGAAGCATTTGAAGGATTAGATGTAATAGTTACGTCTTCATCTACACCTAAAGTAGCTGCTGTTGTAGTTGTACCACCACAAAGTGAACTACCGTCAACAAATTCATATACTGCATGGAATTGATATCCATTTAATGGTAATGAAGCTGTAGTAATTGTCAATGTGTTTGTAGTATAACCAGAAGAAACAACGTTTATTCCATTAATATCGTTCCAACCTAAACCACTATTGTACTGCCATTTTACATTTGTTGTATATCCACCGTTAGGAGTAACTCCTGCTGTGAATGTAACATTTGATGTATTTTCGCAAACTGTTGTTGAAGAAGGATTAGTAACTGTTCCAAAGTCATAAACTTTTAACTGAGATGGTGATGATGGAATATCACCGCAACCACCGTTAGTTGCTAAAACTCTGAAGTAGTATTTATCTACGCCTGTTGTATTGTTATTTACTGTTAATACACTTGTTGCATAATCACTTACAGTTACGCCATTCAATGGACTTGAGATAATATCATTCCAAGTTGAGTTGTTTGTACTGTATTGCCATTGGTATGAAGTTCCGCCTGTACCTGTGAAAGTTACAGGAGTTCCCATGCAAACGCTAGTTGCTGAAGGTGTATTAGTTGGAGTGAATGAAGGAGTAACTGTTAAGTCACCTGTATTACCATAAGCTGTTTCGCAAGCGCCGTTAGCAAATTTAACTCTAAAGTTATATAAACCAGCTGGTGCTAATCCTCTAACTGTTAAAGCTGAAGATGTACTAGCAATAGTATTTATACTTGCTTCACCTAATGCAAATGTATAATATGTATTATCTTGAGTTACGCCAATTGGTAACCAAGTTGCGTCAGTAGATAATTTATATTCCCAAACTGCAGTTGTAAAGCTTCCACCGTTCATAGACACTGTTGAAGGTGTTGTTGATGATGAAGCACAAATTGATAATACGTTGAATGCTGGTGTACCACCTGCAATTGTAGGTTGTTCTGTTACTGTTATTGTACCAGTGTTTGTAGCTATATCTAAGAATGTAGCACAACCTTGGTTTCTGTATTTAAATACTATAGACTGTCCATTATCAGTTAATACTGATGCTGAAGGAATATAGTAATGTAATTGATGTGTAGCTGCTTCGTACCAAACGCCAGCTGTTTCAACAGTTGGTAATGCTGAGATTAAGCCAGATGTTGTTACAGAATTATATGTTACTTCATATTCATCTGCATAAGATGCTGGTACGTGTACTAAATTAGCAATATCACTATTAAATGTTGCTGCTGTTCCTGAACATACTGCTGGGCTGTTAACATTACCGTCGTCAGTAATATCAACGTTATCTTTTACAAATGTTTGTGTTGATACTGTAGCTACTGTAGCCATAGCTCCACAATCAGTTCCATTTGAATAGATTGCTCTAAAATACATTCCGTTATCAGCTGCATAATCTGCAGTTCTTGTTAATGTAGCTCCTGCAACAGCTAATGAAGTCCAAGTTGAGTTATTTGAAGAAATTTCCCAATCTATTACTGAAGGTGTTGGATATCCTGTTACAGTTAAACCAGCTGTACCAATTACAATTGGATCTCCTTGGCAAATAGCTGAAGATGCTGTATTTGATAAAGTACCTGCAGTTACTTTTGGTTGTGTATTTGCTGTTACTGTGAAAATGTCTAAATTATTGATTTCACACAATGAACCTACGCCATCAATAGCTGATACGATATTGTAATCAGTAACATAATCTGTTGATGCAGTGATTTGCATTGTTTTATTAGAAGGTGAAAGTGTTGGGTATGGAGTCAATGTTGTTGTTCCATAACCTGATTTTGTATATCTAATCTTCCAACCTACTACTGGTGAACCAATATTACCTGTCATTTCATATTTCATAATATTATTTAATGAATATGGATATGAAGCATTATTTGGTAAGCACCAATTTGCATGATATAAATCTGACATTGTACCACTGGCTGCGGTAACGTTTGTAGAATTAAATGACATTGTAACTCTTGGTTTTGTCATTGTTGTTCTTTCGTTGTTGGTATTCGAAGTTGCACCTGCATAATACTCATCTGAGCCTGCTTCTAATGCACTTGGAATTGAACCATTCCACAATCCTCTGTGTAAGTAATTTCTATATGTACCTGAACCATTTGATGTTAAAATCAAGAAAGTATAATACTGACCTGATGTTAAACCTGTAATAGTTGCTGTATTTGATGTTCCATTATATACTACTCTTGCAGTTGTTCCACTTGTGGAATCTGCTAATGGTGATGTTCCAAAAATACCTGTTGCATTTGGATCATAACCATCTACTGGTACATCATTAATAAATGTTGCGTTTGTTATAGCGTTTGATATAGAAGCTGATGGTTTTACAATAACTGTTGATTTATCGCCATCTCCTCTTATCCACCATAAGTCTACTGATTCAGTTCCTTTTGATGTAAAGATTATGCTTCTTGCTTGTGCACTTGGACTTGTTGTTAATGTTGCGTCTGATCCATTGATACGTGTAAATATTGCCCAATCTCTTTCAGTTATCATATCTGCTAGAGGTATTGAGTTAATAGCTGTATATCCAGACACTGACCAGCTTGAATTTGGTCTGTGTGATGTCCAAGATGAGCCATTCCAATATGCACCAAATGTATTATTTGGATATGATGCAAAATAACTTACGTCATATGCTGTATTTGTAACTAAATTGTTTGTCCAGAATGTTAATGATGTTAACTGACCTGTAATTCCTGAACCTTCTTGTTTGATTGTCCATAAATTATGCAAGTCGTATTGCATATCGCCAACACCTTTGTTTGTTACTGGGCTTACTAAATTAACTTTTACTTTTACAGTTTGTTTATTTAATGCTGTCCATTTATTGCTTGTTTCACTTAAATATATTGGTGTTGAATATGAGGCGTTACCAACTGGTATTCTATATTCTGTTGATGTTAACATATTGTGTTGGTAGTAATAACCATTACCGTATGCTTTAACATAAGAATATGAAGATGGTGACCATCCGTCTAATAAACTTCCATATAAATGTAAATTACCTTCTGTACTTAAGTCTATTATGTTGTTATTTGGCCAAACACCTGTTTCGCCACCTACTAAATATAAATCTCGACCGATGCTTAAATCGCCAGAAGTCATAGTAATTATGTTGTGCTTAGATGTGAATTGAACGTCTGTAACGGTATTGATATCACCATTATTATCATTTAAAATAGTTGCATTACCATTTAAATATATAATATCTGTACTAATATCGCCACCTTCTGAATTGTTCAATGTTGGACCTGCACCACTCAATTGAATTGAATTATCGGTATTTAAATTATATCCATCTACTCTATAAATTGATGAATTATAGATATAAATTGATCCAGTTGCATCAAAATCATCTTCTTGAACTAATAAATCAGAATTTAATACTAAATCATCAAAATTAACTATAAGACCTGGAGTTTCTCTACCAAGATAAACGTCTCTAGAAGTAATAGTTAAATCTTCATTATTAATATTATAATTATCATTTACATAAATGTAATCTTGTGTAGAATTATCAATAGCTTTTTGAATTGATGTAAAGTATTGAACTGAAACATCTGATTTCGGTAATCTTGATTCAGCTACTGAATATACCCAATGACCTTCGCAAGGTGCGTCATATAAAGCAGGTAATTCAGATGTTAACCAAGAACCTTCACCAATAGTAGATTTATCGTATGATACAAAACTTGAAGCTTTTGCTTCTGTACCCATTGGGTTTGAAGCAACTTCTGGACCTTTGTTATCGCCCCACCAGTTACAGTAACCATCAACAGAAGATTCAGCATAAATACCCCAACCTTGTGTTGCTGTTAAATTGTTTACAACTTCAAAAGAGTTATTATTTATACTAACCCCAAAATAATAACCTGAGCCAGTAAAATAAATCGCATTAATACCAGTGAAATAATTTTCAGCTATTGCAGCTGCTAATAATTGTCCAACACCTGTAGTTGAGAATGCTAAAGCTGCACTAGTATTGTTACCTGTACTGAGGTTGTTTTGTTGTACTGATAACCAATCAATATTGTTTGCAATTAATGCAAAATTTGCAAAAGTGTTAGTAATTGTATTATTTGCAATATTGAATGTTAATGATCTAGTTAAATACAACCAAGGAGTTGTTGTATTTGTAATATCATAAGTAATTAAACTATATTCAATACTTCCATCTAGCTTGATATTATTATTTGCATAAATAATATATCCAAGGTCTGAGCCCTTAGCAAATTCACTATTAAATATATGTGTATTTGTTGCAGCTGAAGTAACATTTAAAATTTTACTTGAAGCCGTTGTATTTATAAAGTCAAAACCTTGTAAAGTTAAATAATTACCAGTAATTTGTACATTATATGTTGCGCCAATTGGAACAGTCCAAGTAGGAGCGTGTGCTTTATTACCTGTTGTTTCTTCTAACCAAGATTTTTCATTATACATAGGATTTGTGTACCAGTAATCATAATCAGAGATTAATCTACCTTCAACAAAAACGCCAGCTGCGTTTCCAGCATAACCAACTGATTCTGTAAATGTAGAACCACTTGTATAATCTGAAGCTACATAAATATTTGTAGCAGCACCAGTTAAGGATGCAAAAGCATTCTTAAAGTTTGGATGCCATTTTGCTAAACCAGCACTTACGTCATCATAAATAGGAGCAAATGGTGTTCCTGTTTTGTCTGTACGTTTCCAAGGCCAGTAAGTAACTAAACCTGTACTTGTATGTAATACGATGTCATTTTGTGTGCCAACATTGTATGCATTATAGAATAAATGACCATTAGATTCGCAAACTGGACCGTTGTTAGAACCCCAATACTGGAATCTAGCATCAAAGTCAGTATTAATCATATCTTTAAAACCATTTGTATTTTGGTCTAAGTTATTACCAACAAAACTTGCGTCATAGAATTCCCATATATCTGTTTGATCACTTCCTGAGAATCTAATACCTTCATCAAAATCATTTACATTGTTTCTGTAGAATTTATTTGTTGATCCACCAAGAATATCACCACCAACTGCAAATCCAGATCCTTCAAGGTTGCTTCCGAATAAATCGTTATCAGTAATTGTTACATTACCTGTTTGAGCTGCAACGAGAAGAATACCAACTGAATATGAATTAGATGTTGTTAGTTTGGCGTCAACAATATTATTAGTAATTGTTATATTACCTGTAATTGAATTACCAAACCAAATTGCTTCGTCAGAAACTGATTTAGTATTTGCAAAGAAATAAAATTCATTATTGTTAATCAACCAATTTCCAGTACCATTATTACCAACTTGAACTCCATTGTCATAACCTTGGAATAAGTTATTAGTAATTGTACCTGCACCAGTTGTTCCATTAGTAAAGAATGCCATATTATCATTATGAGCACGTGTAGTATTTGCTGTAAAATCATTTCTGTCAACAGTAATTAAACCAGTAACATTGCCATTAAGATAAATACCACTACCTGAGAAGGAAGCTGATGTTGTAATTGTATTGTTTTGCATTGTTGCTGTACCACCGATTGTACCATTAACTCTAATACCTTTGTCAATCGCTGCATCAGAAGTTGCAGTATTTCTATCAGCTGTAAAGTTAGAACCAACATTGTTTCCAAAATTAATCACATTAGTATAATAAGTAATATCATTGTAATTTACAGTTGCTGTACCAAAAACATTATTAGAAGTAGCAATAGCTGTTGTACCACTATTTGCTGAACTACAATCAATTTCATTGTAAGAAATTACAAGATTATTTGATGAAGTACCAGCAGAAGTAATACCAGTATTACAATTTGTTATGTTGTTATAAGTAATAGATGTTCCTGCAGTTGCTGGAACTAATATACCTTCTGTTCCGTTTGCGCCAGCATTATCAGTAATATCATTTAAATAAACTGTAGCTGTACCAGTCAAAGTACCAAAAATATAAATACCTGTTGTAATTGAACTACCAGTTACGTCATTAAAAGAAACATCCCAATTGCCACCGTGATTTACAGTTGTATAAACACCATAATCAACTGATGTCATTGTGTTTCTGTATATTTCCACATTACCAACAATAGTACCATAATTATTAATACCAACTGAACCTACACCTAAACCAGTTAAACTGTTATCATCAATAGTATAAGTTGAACTGCCAGCACCTAAAAACAATACATAACTATAATCAGTTACAACATTTCTTAAGACATTAACAGCACCAGTGTTAGCACCTATGGATATACCATTATTACCTGATATACCAGAAGAAACTATTGCATTGTCATTAACATTGGTTGCACCACCTGTACTACCATTAGTAGAAACTCCATTATCATATTTAGTAACTGTATTTCTTTGAATTGTAGTTAAACCACCAATAGTTTGAATATGAATACCATAAGATGCAGTAGCAGTTGCATCAATAATATTGTCGCCAATATTTGCAGTTGATGAAATATTATTAGTATAAATACCGTTAGTAAATTTAGTAATAGTATTATAATTTGCATCAAAAGTTCCAGTTATTGCATTATGAACGCGAACACCTGAAGTAGCCAAAGATGCACCTGAATTAATAACTGTATTATTATTAATTAATAAATTACCAGTTAATCTATCCAATCTAATACCATAATCAACTAAATTAGAATTCATAGTATTGTTATAAATACTCCAATTACCTAAAATTGGTGATGATGTATAATATGCATCAATAAAGTAAGAAGTATTAGTTACAGTATTGTCATAAAAATTCAAAGTGTTATTTAAAGTATTATTAACTTTTAAACCTTTAGCTGAATTTGAAACACCAGAAGCAGTCAAAGTGTTTTCATAAATATTAATTGTACCAACTACATTAGATGCATGAGTTAAATAAATTAAAGCATCATTGTTTGTAGAAGCACCATAAATATTATTATAATAGATTGCTATATTAGCTTGATTTAAGTTTGAAGGAGAGGCTGTTTTAATTGCATTATTATTTGTGTTACCATTTGTTGTATAAATAGTATTTCCATAAATATTTGCAGTAATATCATCTGAATCATAAGTTGTTAAATTAATACCCATATTAACTGGAGCTAATGCAGTACCAATTTCATTGTTATAAATATCGATAGCAGAATTACCTGTCCAATTCCAGTTATAAATAGCAAATTCATCTAATTGAGATGTGTTACCATAAAAATGGTTATCATAAACATCAGAATTGGAAATTTCATTTAAATTCAACCCAACATAGAAATCAGTAGATGTATTGCCATAAGCATTTACTTGAGCTAACCATCTAAAACCTGCATTTGTATTATAACCAGTACATATATTGTTATAAAAACTTGCAGTAGTATTGAATTTATTTACAACATTATCAATAAATACTGAAGCAAATGCAGTATTGTCTGGTCCAGTAAATGTATTATTATTAATATTAATAACGGCTACGTTATTAAAAGTATAACCAATTATGTAATAATTTGAAGCACTTCCGCTAAAATTATTATTTCTAAAGTTGTATGTACCAGCTAAATTAGAAGCAGCTGGAGCAGCACCACCACCATATAAATAAATATATTCGGCAGCTGTACCAGAACCTTTAGTGAATGTACATCCATCAACAGTTAGGTTTGGAACATTTGTTTGTTGATATAAATAAATTAATTCATTTACATTTTGATCATTATTTGTTAGATTTAAATGTAAGAAATTAGTTGTAGTTGCAAAATCATTATCACCAATTCTAAATAATTTTCTTGTAGTGTTAGCTGGTTGGATAACAACATTACCACCACCATAATATTTAGCTAAAGTTAAGTTAGTAGTAGTAACACCATTAACGTCTAGCTCAATACCAGTTTCTTCTGTATATGTTGCATTATTACCCCAGATAAATCTAGTGCCTGCAGCATTTGTGCCGTCAACAGCATATAAGAAAGAAGCATAATGTTCTGGAGTAGTATCATCATTCCAAACAGGATAGAAAGAAGTTCCTGCATAAGTTCCAGGAGTACTACCAGTAATGTCATTCCACCAATTTACCCAAGTAAAATCAGCATAATTACCAACATAATATATTCTTGCTAATTGGCTACTCCAATTGTAAGAGTTAGCATAAGCAGTATTCGAACCAGTTGCTGCGTGCCAAGATGGCAATGGAGCAGAAACTCTTGGTCCATTATTACTTCCATAATAATTGTCTTGCATATCAATTGTGGTAGTTAAATCACCTTCACAATAAACAGCATAACCGTGAGAAGCAGTAAAGTTACTAAATTTATTATTTCTAATAGAAGTATTGCTTAAAGATGTTATACTAAATGGACCAGGAGCAGGAGCATAATCCATAATGCCAATAGCATTATAAGAAGTTCCTAATGCACCTGCATAAGTATTAGCATCAAATAAATTTTGAGTAATACTAATTTCTTTGAGAAGGCCCGCTGCATAATTATTATCTTGTACAAAATATATACCAGCAAAAGCATCAGAAGCATCTGCATAGAAATAATTTGATGTAATGATATTGTCTGAATTGAAACCGAAGTCAATACTAGAATAACCATTTTCAAATTCAATACGATTGCCTTTGAATGTATTGCCTGTAACAGTAAATCCAGATAATGCATAAGAGGTTAATAATGCATATTGACCACTATTGAAAGTATTACCACTAATAGTAAATTCGTCAGCTGAAGAAGTTCCAGCGGCATTACCATTTGCAAAATACAAAGCAATATTAGCAGTATTAAATGTATTATTAGTTATATTAAAGTATGTAACATCATAATCGCCTTGGAAAGAAATATTTCTTGTGGCATTATTAAATGTACAATTTTTAATATTATAATAATCAATATCAAATGCTGCATCAATACCAGTTGCAGCTGTTAAAATTAATCCATCAATTGTTGTTGGGGTTGCAGATGCACCATCAGCAGCAAGAGTGAAATTACCATTAACAGTACAAGTACCAACTAATTCAGAAGCTGGTCTAATATAAGGATATTCACCTGCATCATCAATAGTAACGTTTTCTGTGAAAGATGAGTTCCACAAGTTAACATATCTAAGTGCATCGCCATCCAAAGCATTTTGAATTGTAGTATAATAATTAGTACCTGCAGTTAAGTGAGTTGCTGCAATACTAGCGTTAGTATAAACTGCAGCCCAAATAGCTGTTAAATCAGGTTGGAAACCGCAGTCAGTTGACTGATCTGTTCCACTTGTTACAACAGGAGCCCAATTGATACCTGCGCCAGAAATGAGCGAAGAAACTCCTGAAATTGTAGAGACTCCATTAATATAGTTAAATGAAGCTGGTAAAGTACCAGTTGCATTTGTAATTGCTAAACCAGCACCACTGATGCTAAATTTATTATGTTTGATAACAACTTCATCAGTATTACCTGTTACATAAACACCTGTATTAGTTGTTAATGTAAAGATGTTACCTTCGTTAGTATCACCAATTTTAATAACGCCTGCGGCAGTAGCAGCATTAACTGTAGCATAAACACCATAAGTATTTCCAGAAATAGTGTTATTTTTTACTATAGTTGAATATTGCTGAGCAGGACCATCAATTCTAACACCATTAAAACCACTAGTAGTAGTAATATTATTACAGCTAATAACTTTATTAGCATTTGTAGACGGGATTATATAAATTGAAAAATCAATATTTCCAGTGAAATCACAATTGGTAACAGTTACCACATCTGATAAAGGTCCTAGATAAAGACCTGTATATGAAGGGTTTCCATCAACAACGTTAAAATTACAATTATCAATTGTAGAATTACCATCTGTAAAGTCAAGCAAATATGCAGGAACTCCTGTAGTCTGAGAACCTTTAAAATATAAAGTACTAAAATTGTAGTAACCAGTTCCATTAAGAATTAACTCGCCACTAATAAATTCTAATTTAGAAGTAGTTTCATTTCCACCTACAAAATTAATTGTTTCAGCAGTACTAACACTTGCAGTACAATCTTCAATTGTATTACCTGTAGGTACGTAAACTCTAACAACAGTTGGAGCACCACCTAAATAAGATTCAGCATCAGCAACAGCAGTTATTAGTTTATTTCTAATAGCTCTATAAGCACCATCACTAACGATTTCATTGTCTGTAGCGTGGATGGCAGCAATAATACCATTATTATCACCAGTACCAGTATAAGCGTTACCGTTATCAACCATGTACTCATAAAGTTTAAAACCGCTAAAGTTTGCGTCAGTTTTAATTTCATAATCATTAGTTGTTCCAACAAAATTATTAGATAAAACATAAATATCTAAATTGTCAGATGTACCACCATGAATATATAGTGGTAAAGTACAAGTTGTAAAAGAATTAGATTGAATAGTAAGAGTATTAGTAATTGAATTTACATCAATAGCTGTTGGTACGGAAGTAAAAGTATTATTTTTAATTTCCGAATAATCAGCATTAGCTGAGCTTCCGCCAAACATAACACCATATTGATCAATTGTACTACCAAAAGTATTGTAATTAATTTTTGTTCCTGAAATAGTAATACCAGAAGTGGAAGCATAAACAGCAACACCACCGTTAGTTGAAGTACCAACATCATCTTTGATATTAGCAAAAGAACAACCATTACCAGAAGAACCAATAATAACATCGTAGTTAGTCTGTAAATAAACACCCCAATTACAATCAGTAAAATCTAAATTGTAAAATCTGTGTCCAGAGGTTAATGTACCAGTTAAGATACCAGCTCCGGGTCCTTGAGTCAAGTTGTTAATATCAGCATCTCGCTCAATAAAATTCTGGATTGTAAAGTTGTTAATAACAACTTCATCCGACAAAATTTTGAAACCATTAACCTGATAGGTTGTGGTGTTCAAGCCTGAACCGTCAATAACAGGTTTACTTGGTCCATAACCAATAATGTCCAAACCATTTCTATTGGCTGGAACGATAATTGGACCAGTTGTGCCATTCTGGTTATAAGTACCAGAATAAACCATTATTTGGTCGTTGTCAACGGCAACAGAAATCGCGTGCTGAATAGTAAGAAACGGAGAAGGCTCAGTTCCAGTATTAGCATCATTACCACCGTTAGCAGCTGTTTTGACGTAATAGGTCGTTGCATTTGCAACTCCAGCCATTACAAAAAGGCTGAATAATACAACGAGAAGTCCAGTAAGTTTTTTCATAAAACGTACCTTAAATTATGTGAAACAATTTTTAAAAATTTTTTATTATTTAAATTCATCTATATTCTCAATTTTCCAATAAAAAAACACTTATACAATGCTTAGCAATAATCGTGCTAAACTTTTAACTCTTTAAAAACAATGGCATTTTACTAAAAAAAGCACAATACCAAATACATTTTTAGCAATTAATATGCTTGGTCAATGTAAAAATACAAAAAAAAAATCA
>CAIWET010000498.1 GCA_903911805.1 uncultured Ignavibacteria bacterium
AAAATAATTTTTAGGTTTATAATCTAAAGTTGAAATTACACTACTTGATAAACTAAAGGAAACAACTCTATTAATCGCATCAATAGATTTGGCAAATTCTTTAAATATAGTTCCATCTTCATTAATTATAGCACCATAAAAATCATAACCTGTAATATCATATTCGAAATCATAAAATGTAATTTCGAAATCATCACCATTTTTAAATACTAATTCTAAATATGCCGGCTCATTCATTTGATCTTAATTTCTCTAAATTAAAAAATTCATCACTGATTAAATATTTATCACAACAATCATTTGTAGGGATTACAAGTTTATCGCTCTCCCTACACAATGATTTTTCTTCATCGAAATTTTCGCAATATTTATGTTGGAATGGATCTATCATTTTCCAATTATATAGAAAACTTTACTTACCAAATCTATTAGTAAATCTGTACATTCAGTAGCATTTAAATTTTTTAATTCTGCAAATGCTTGTGGTGAAACTTTAATCATAATTATTGATGAAGTAAAAATTTCCGGTAAAAACTGAGCATCTGTAATTTCAATTCCATTTGGTAAAGCTTCTAAAGTGGCTTCAACAATATCAGTGATTTCTTTGAAGAGTGCAAGAATATTTTCAATTCCTAATTCTCTATTTTCTATTCCATTATCAGTCCAAAGGATAGGCATCCCATCTTTACCACAAACAATTGCAATTTCTTTTATTTGCTCTCTGCTTAATTTTGGTAATTCCTCTTTAACATCTTTTATACTTGATAAAAAACCAATCATTACAGGGGTTAAACCTGCAGTAGCAAATAAATCAGTCATCTGAAAGCCATCGCCATATATATCTTTTAATTTCTTAATAAGAGTTAATAATTGCTCAACAGCTTGTTTTGATTTTGTATTTTCATTCATAAATATTCTTTCTATATTTGGTATTTCTATTTTGCTAGGTTCTTCAATGAATATTGGTTTTAAGTTCAAATCATAACCTATAAAATTTCTAATTTTTTTAATTAATGTGGGCTTTTCGAATTCGCCTTCTGCTTCAGATAATTTATACATTTTTTTGCAACCTTTATTAAAGTGAAAATATTAATAGTAATCTTCCAATCCTTTTTAGGAGTGAAATCTTTATTAAGATATGATTTCATATTCAACTTCAACTGCTCCTAAAATATGCCAAGCTAAAGTCCCTCTGCTGATCGGTCTATTTTTTATTGTTGCTACATCTCCATTATCTTGTGAGCCTTTGTCAGAATTGGAAGTATTGCCCTCTGCTAAAAGCATTTTATAACCATCAAGTACTTCTTTGATCATTCCGATATGTCCTTTTTCTGAATCTCCTTTTTGATAGATTACCAACATACCAGGTTTAAGAATTTCTTTATAATTACCGTTCAAGATTTCAGTAATTGTATATTTTTTCCCAATTGCATAAGTCCAATAATCTCGTGCTAATCCAGCCCATTTTTTATGGATTTTTGCACCAGCTAGCATTAAACATATTTTTATAAAAAATGCACACCAGGAACAACCTTTTCTCCATCCTGCTTGAATTGCCAACTTCTCAAATTCTTTATCATTCCAACCTTGGTTATTTCCAATTTCTTTTAATTTACCAGTATATGATAAAGCTATTTCTAAATGTTTTGGTATCATTTTATTCACCTAAATATTCAAATGCTAATTGTGATATAATAATTTCTCTACTAGATAATCCAGTTGTTTCATCAAATTCTGCTTCACTAACAGATTCAATTCTAACCTGCCCTACATTATCCAAAATTGGCATAGATTGAAAACCATTAATGACTATCTTTGTTGTTTCTAACATTTCATTTTCTGATGACATATCCTTAGCAACTATTAAGATTAAAAACCTATAATTGATTTGAATAAAATCACCAACAACAAAAGGATTAATCTGTTGGTTCTCCAGATAATAAATTGGAGCGAACCCTAAACTTTTAACCAATATTGCACCATAAGGATTAATGAAATTAGAGCTGGTAATAAATTCTTCTAGCACTAAAGGATAATCTAAAATATCCCAATCCCTGAATATTTCACGTAATTTACCAATTAGCACATCTTTAATTATTCGTTCTCTCATTAGAATTTGTTTAGAATTTCGTTTGTAAATTTTTTTTCTTTGTAACTAATAGTTGAGTAAGAAACTTTCCCTATTTGCGCTTCCTTCGGTAATTGCAAAAAATTCCCGGAAGTATAATTTTTTAAATTAGATAAGGCATTATCATATCTTTTTTGAATTTCATCTGACATTGGAGTACCAACTTTTCTTTCATATATTTTAAAAATGAAAATTCCTGCTGCTATATCTTTTAATACTTCCGGAATTGAATTTAATGGTAAATTGTATTTGCCACGAAGTGAATCATCAATAAAACTGTTACAATAATTTATTAATTTCTCAATAACTGTTTCATCGGCAATTTGCAAATTAGTTCCTTCATTTGTCAGTTTGACTAAATTAAGATTGCTTATTATATGCGATATGTCACTTCTTTGGATATACATATTATTTCAATAATACTCTTACTAATTCACCAGCTGATGCTGTATCTAATGCGATACCAATTGATTTTTTGTCAAATAAAGCATTCACTTCACTTGCTGAATATGTTCCGCCTGCAACAGGATGAGCCCAAGTTACAGCTTTACCATTTGCATCGCTCATAACTTCGGTATTTTCGACAATACCTCCTGAGCCTACTTCTACAACTGCAATACCTTGAACTAAAACTGGCGCTTCTTTACCTTCATTAGTCTCAGCTTGCAAAACACCAACTGCTAATTCACCTGCTCCACAATAAGCCAATACACCTGAACCGACTTTAACAAATCTTTTCAAAGTGTACATATCTGAGCCTGTTTTAATTGATGTAGTTAAAACAGAGTGCTGAACTGGTTGAGCCATTAATTATCTCCTTTAAAAATTACTATTTTATTCTTTTCTAAATACTTTGCTTGTTCGATTGGTAAGACAATATCTTCACCAGGATAAAATTTAATTTTACCCTGCTGGATCGTTGACAAAACCTTACATTTAATTTCTACTGATTCAGTTTCATTTGCTTCATTTTGAATTACTTCTTCTACTGATTCAGTTTCATTTGCTTGTGATTTCTTTGGCATAAATCACCTTATAAATTTGATGGATTAATTGGATTGTTGATTAAGAATGCACTTTCTGAACCTACAATTTTTACATCATATAAAGCTGTTGCTCTAATATTCATAACCTTGCCGCCTTCTGTTTCATATCTATCTACATAAGGATAACCATTATGATTAAGAGTATAACCAAAGCAAGGTTCATAAGGTGTTCTATCAACTCCTGATGGTGGAACAACATAAGCCAAAATAATATTGTTACTCCAAATTTCCAATAAATTTGTACCATCATTAGTATATTTAGCATTACCAATTAAGATATTTGGAATTTCCAATATTTCTTGAAGTTTTTGCAATGAAGCAACTGCAGAAAACAAATCTTGACTTACTGTAATATATCCTTTTAATTTCGGATGGAATTTTAATTTATCCCATACGATTTTAGGAATAATCATAGTATTTGGATCTTTGGCAATTAAACTATTTAAAGTTGATTTATAATCATGAATTGCTTCAATCCAATCAATACTATCAGTATCAAAATAATTAGTAGTTAAAGTAACTTTATTCGAACTCAAATATGTATCAGTACTTTGAGCTAAATCTGCTTGCATTTTTTCTTGACCCAATAATAATTGGTCCATTACATTCTCAGTTGCTTTTGCATCTAATGGAACTGAAGCATTTTTTATTTCTCTTGCATCAAGTCTTTGAACAATATCATGTTCTTCTAATGCAAAAGGCGTGGTGTCTAACCATGCTCCTTCCATTTCATTCGAGTTGGCTCTTATCGCTCTAGCTGTTTTAAAGATTCTAAAAGATTCTTTACCCCAAAGTGGAATTTTTCCTCCTTCAACATCTACTGCAACTTCAGGGAAGAGATTTTTACCGATATAACCATTGTTAGAATAACCTCTAGCAATTTTAGTTAATACTTGATCTAAACCTCTTAAATTTTCTAATCTACCTGCTGGCATTATATTTTCTCCTATTATGATTTAAATAATTCTGAATAAGCTTGGATATAAGTTAAAGTATTCCCTTTAGCTTTTTGTTCTTCCATAAAGGCCATTACTTTTGTATCGAGCTCTACAGTTGTTTCATCAATTGATACTTTTTTTGGAGCTTTAATACCAGCTTTTTTATCACTGCCCGCGGCAAATTCTTTTCTGGCGATTTCTTCAAGTTCTACTGCTTTTGGGAATGAATCAATCAATGATTTAACAAAATCTAATCCGCTTTGATTTTTATTATTAACACTAAAAGATTTTGTTGAATTAAAGCCTAATTCTAATGCGTTCATTACTAAAGTTCGTTGCGCAGGAGCGAGTTTGCCTTCTGATACTTTTTTATCAAAATATTCATTAAATTCGAATAACCTATTTTGTTTTTCTAATGCTTTAATTCTTTCAGCATATTCTTTCAAAACTGGATCTTCGTTTGCTGTTGTTCCACTTGATGTTGCTGGATCTGTAGGAGTTGGAGTTCCTTGTGTATCCTCTGGGAGTGGATTAGATGCTAGATATTCATCTGCCCAGGCTTGAATTTGTGTTGCTACTTCTTCGCCTGCTAATTCTGAAATTTTCTGAATCAGAGCTAGAATAAAAGCTGCAAACCATTCTTTCATAGTTGTCCTTATATTTGGTTTAACAAAATTATTATTATGAGTTTGATCTAAATTTTTAACTACTTCTAATAATTGATTTTTATTTAATAAATCAGCCGGCACATTAACAAACTCTTTAAAATTCCAAGAGTCTTGGCTTAATTGAATGTTGTTTTGCATAGCGGCTTTGATAATTCGAGAAGCTACATAATTCTTTTCTTCTTCTTGATATTGGTTTCTTACATTCTCACGATTAAATATTGCTATACTAGCTTTCACTTCAGATGAAGTTTTTAGAGGGAATCGGAAATGAACAGGGTCTCCAAAATCTCCTTCTAAATAATCTGTATATTGTGCCGGCTTCTCTTTTTTTAATTCTTCTTTTAATGGCATTGTAAAGTTAGATGTATCACCTTCGAATGTCTTTTGTCTAATTGTACCATTAAAATATATGCGGTCCTTAATAATATCAAATCCAAAATCTTGATATGCTTTCAAAAATCTTGCGATAATGACTTGTCTCTCAACATCAGTAAATGAAGAATCCCAACTGCGAAATGTTTCTTTACTTGCAATCAAATTTGGTAAATCATGAATTGGATATAAATAATTTACTGGGTCAGCAAATGCACTATCTTCTAATTCTTTATAAGCGTCTGGTTTTTGGATATACCCAATTTTATCTTTTACCCCAATACCAAAGATTTTTTCTCTTTCTTT
>CAIWET010000499.1 GCA_903911805.1 uncultured Ignavibacteria bacterium
CATTTTTATCTTTTGATACCAATATAATCTTAAATAAAAATATGAATAAAAAGATTTTGATTTTCAAGCTCGTTCCAATATTAATATTTGTTTTTCAAATTAATTTATTTTCTCAAATAAATCATAATTATATTGATTCAATATTAAAAAGTGAAAACACTGATAATAAATCAAGATATCAAAGTTTTAAGAATATTCACTCATTTATTGTCTCTCTTGATTCGAATGTGATTGATGAACAATTCAAAAATCTTATCCAGTTAACACGAGTTTATAACAAAAAGGATTATATTTATTCCCTAATGATATATTCGAGCCACTTATTAGGCAAAAAGGACTTCTATAAATCAAAGCAATTTATTGATAATGCTTTATTTGAATCAAAAATCGAAAAGCTCAATTATGAAATTGCCGAAAGTTACTATCTCGAATCTCAATATTTTTATAAAACGAATCAATACGATTCTGTTTATGCCTTTTGTATGCAATCTGTAAATTTATTTAATAAATTAAACGAAATAGACAAAGTAGTTTCAATTTATCAAATGCTTGGAGATATGTATTATAGTATTGAATTTTATAATGAAGCTGAAATATTTTACAATAAAGTTATTGATTTAAAAGGAGATATTGAATATTATTACAAGTTTAGAGAATACGTTATTATTAATAATCTCGCTCTAATTAAATATTATAATGATGATTTAATTGGATCTCTTAATATTTTCAAGAAAAACAAAGAAAATCTACAAAAGCTTATACAAAAAGAGCCACTTCCAGCATATTTTGCTAGAAACGCATATTCTGACTTGAAAATTTGCGAATTATATTTAAAACTTGACTCGTTTGATTTGGCTTCTAAGTACTATTACACTGCAAATGATTACTTAGAAAAAAATCCAGGTCAATTAAGATATTCTGGGTATAATACGATTGATGCCATTTTTATGAAAAAATTAGGCAAATTAGATTCTGCTTTGATATTTCTAAAAAAAGCAGAATTAATTCAAAATGAAGCCAATGATTTAACTAATTTAAGTATTACATATTTCATGTCTTCTGAAATTTATAAAATAAAGAAGAATTTTGAATTGAGTTGTGAATACCTGGAAAAAGCAATGACAATAATTGAAGAGAGAAAGCGGAAGATAAATGTTGGTAAATTTGTGCAATTAAAAGCAGAAACCGAATTTCAAAAACAACAAGATTTATTGGAATCTAAAGACTACAATATCAAAGTATTAACTCTATTTCTTATTGTAGCTGTATTATTAATTTCTATAATCGTACTTTATTATTTTAAGCAATTTAAATCAAGCAAGTTGCTTGTAAAAAAGAATATTGAAATCGCTCATAATGAAATTGAGCTTTCTAAAATTGTTAAAGAAGTTGAGGTAAATACTCAAGAAATTGAAATTGAAGTACCTCCTGAATTATTAGATAATAATAATCTTATTTCAGACGATATTATTGATGATAAAAACTATGATCAATATTTTCATAATTTAGCCCAAAAAATTGATAAATTGGTAAAAGAAGAAAAACTATATTTAAATCCTGAATTTTCAGTTAATTCTTTATGCGATTTATTCAATACTAATAGGTCATATATATCAAGAGCTGTAAACAAAAATTTAAGTGAAAATTTCAAAACTTATATTAATGATTTAAGAATAAAAGAGGCAGTTAGATTACTTTCTGATGAAAATTTTGATATGTACAAGATTGAAACTATTTATGAATTAGCGGGATTCAAAAATAGAGCTTCTTTTAATAGAGCTTTTCTAAAATATACAGGGGTTACACCTTCCTTTTTCCATAATAGCAGATTGCATAACGATTTAAATAATCAAGAAAATTCATAATGAGTTTTTCTTTTTTGTAATACTTATATTAAAATCTCAAATATTAGATATATTTGCATAATTATATCAATTTATATATATACTTAATGCAAAATTGCATTAGTTATATATGCTTTCTTTTTTTATAATAATCTCTCATGGTAATTTTGAACTTTAATTTTATTACAATTTATGTTTGATTTTTTACGGGGTCTATTATGAAAAAAATATTTTTATCTCTATTAATAATGGTATTTTCAACTGTCATTTTAAATGCTTATGTCGAATTCCAAAACCCAAATCCATCGAATATGGATTATTTTGGTCATTCAGTTGTTGTTTTGACAAATGGGAATGTTGTAATTACTGCTCCTTATGCAGATATAAATAGCATTTCCAATTGTGGAGCTGTATATTTATTTGATGGCACAACGCATAACTTGATTTCAACTTTATATGGTACTTCTGATGGAGACAATGTTGGCTATCATGGTGTCATCTCATTAAGTAACGGCAATTTTGTTGTAATAAGCGGCAATTGGGACAATGGCGCAATTTTAAATGCAGGCGCAGTAACTTGGGGAAGTGGAACTTCTGGAGTTAGTGGTGCAGTTAGTAGCAGTAATTCTCTTGTCGGATCTTCTGCTGCGGACCAGGTTGGAATTGCTGCCAATGGTGGAGTCACCGCATTAAGCAATGGTAATTATGTTGTAATAGACAAGGTCTGGAAAAACGGAACATTTTCCAATGCAGGTGCAGCTACTTGGGGAAGTGGAACTTCTGGAGTTAGCGGTACTATTAGTTCCAGCAATTCACTGGTCGGCACTAAAGCAGAAGATGCAGTTGGAATAGGAGGAATAATTTTATTAAGCAATGGCAATTATGTTATTAATTCTTATAGTTGGGATATTGACTCAGTCACCGCAAATGCAGGTGCAGTAACTTGGGGAAGTGGAACTTCTGGAGTTAGTGGAGCAGTTAGTAGCAGTAATTCTCTTGTTGGATCTATTGCTAACGACAATGTTGGAATGACTACAGCCAACATACCTGGAGTCACCGCATTAACTAATGGCAATTATGTTGTGAGTAGTAGTGATTGGAGTAATGGAGGAATTTCATACGTAGGTGCTGCAACTTGGTGCAATGGTACAACAGGTAGAACTGGAACTATTAGTAGCAGTAATTCACTAGTAGGTACTGCCAGTTATGACTGTGTTGCTAAAAATGGAGTCACCGCATTAACTAATGGCAATTATGTTGTGAACAGCCGTATCTGTACCATTCTCGGTAAGGGTGGCGCAGGTGCTGCAACTTGGTGCAATGGTACAACAGGTAGAACTGGAGCAGTTAGTAGCAGTAATTCACTTTACGGAACTACTAATTTTGACCAAATTGGTGTTTCTGGCATAGTCGCATTAGCTAATGGCAATTACGTTGTCATCAGTCCTTATTGGAATAATGGCACAGTTGCAGATGCAGGTGCAGTAACTTGGTGCAATGGTACAACAGGTACAACTGGAGCAGTTAGCATTAGTAATTCACTTGTTGGAACAACTCAAGATGATGCTCTTGGAAATACAGGAGCATCCGATTTCACTGCTAGAAGATATGCGGTCACCGCATTAACTAATGGCAATTATGTGGTACGTTCTCCTAATTGGGACAATGGCATGATTATAAATGCAGGTGCAGTAACTTGGGGAAGTGGAACTTCTGGAGTTAGCGGAGCAGTTAGTAGCAGTAATTCTCTTGTCGGTTCTTCTGTTAATGACCAAGTTGGTTTATATCTAGTTACCGCATTAACTAATGGCAATTACGTTGTCAACAATTATATATGGGACAATGGCGCAATTGTAAATGCAGGTGCAGTAACTTGGTGCAATGGTACATCAGGTACAACTGGAGCAGTTAGTAGCAGTAATTCACTTGTAGGATCTACTGCTAATGATTATGTTGGTAATGTTGGAGTTACTGCATTAATCAATGGCAATTACGTTGTGGCGAGTTCTAATTGGAGCAATGGCGCAATTGCAAATGTAGGCGCAGCAACTTGGGGAAGTGGAACTTCTGGAGTTAGTGGAGCAGTTAGTAGCAGTAATTCACTTGTAGGATCTACTGCTTATGACAATGTTGGTAATGTTGGAGTAAGTGCATTAAGCAATGGCAATTTTGTTGTGAGTAGTAAAACTTGGAAAAATGGAGCAATTAGTGCCGCAGGCGCAGCAACTTGGGGAAGTGGAACTTCTGGAGTTAGTGGAGCAGTTAGTAGCAGTAATTCACTTGTAGGATCTACTGCTTATGACAATATAAGTGACGGAGGAGTAAGTGCATTAAGCAATGGCAATTTTGTTGTAGCTAGTACTACATGGGACCACGATGGATATTATAATTCAGGTGCAGCAACTTTGGGAAATGGCACTTCTGGATTAAGTGGGACTATAGACACTATAAATAGCGTTTTTATGAATATAGGTTCTTCATTTATGAAAAGTGTTATAGTAAACAATAGCACTTCAGAATATTATGTCAGTTTTAATCCTACTGGAGCAGCAGGTAAAGTGATTATTGATAGTGTTAACTGTCCGAGCGTTCCAGTATTAACATCAACTTCTGCAAGCTCAATTACTCAAACTTTAGCCTCATCAGGCGGAGCAATTTCCAGTGATGGTGGTTATGCGATAACAGCTAAAGGTGTGGTTTGGAGTACTTCAGCAAGCCCAACAGTTGCCTTAGCAACCAAAACAAATGATGGAACAGGAACTTCGACATTTACAAGTTCACTAACAGGCTTAACACCAAATACAACATATTATTATAGAGCTTATGCAACTACAGCAGCAGGAACTGGTTATGGAGCTGATAGTTCATTTTCAACCTTGGTATCAAGTGCTCCAACACTAGGATCAACAGATGCAGCAACTAATATTTCTAATTCTGCAGCAACAAGTGGCGGCTCTATTACAAGTGATGGCGGTTTATCAATATCAGCCAAAGGCGTGGTTTGGTCAACATCAACAAATCCAACAATTGCACTATCAACCAAAACAAATGATGGGACCGGAACTTCAACTTTTACAAGTAGCATTACTGGATTAACTTTAAGCACTACTTATTATGTGAAATCTTATGCAACCAATTCAATGGGTACAAGTTATGGTAACGAAATTTCATTTACCACTTTAGCACTCCCAGTGCCAGTATTAACAACAACAGCATCAAGTTCAGTTACATATAATTCAGCATCATCAGGTGGAGCTATTTCAAGTGATGGTGGCGAAACAATCACTTCAAAAGGAGTGGTTTGGGGTACTTCAGCAAGCCCAACAGTTGCACTATCAACCAAAACTGATGATGGAACAGGAACAGCAACATTTTCTAGCTCAATAACAGGCTTAGCAGCAAGTACAACATATTATTACAGAGCTTACGCAACTACAATAAATGGAACAGGTTATGGAGCTGAAAGTTCATTCACAACTTTAGTTCTACCAGTACCAGTATTAACATCAACTGCAGCAAGCTCAATTACTCAAACAACAGCCTCATCAGGCGGAGCAATATCAAGCGATGCTGGATATGCAGTTACTGCAAAAGGTGTAGTTTGGAGTACATCCACAAGCCCAACGGTTGCACTATCAACCAAAACTGATGATGGAACAGGGACAGCCACATTTACAAGTTCACTGACTGGCTTAACAGCAAATACCACATATTATTATAGAGCTTATGCAACTAATTCAATTGGAACAGCTTATGGAGCCGAAAGTTCTTTCACAACCTTAGCATTGAGTTCTCCAACACTAGGATCAACAGATGCAGCAACTAATATTTCTAATACTGCAGCAACAAGTGGTGGATCAATTACAAGTGATGGCGGATTATCAATAACAGCCAAAGGTGTGGTTTGGTCAACATCAACAAATCCAACAATTGCACTATCAACCAAAACAAATGATGGGACCGGAACTTCAACTTTTACAAGTAGTATTACTGGATTAACTTTAAGCACTACTTATTATGTGAAATCTTATGCAACCAATTCAATGGGTACAAGTTATGGTAACGAAATTTCATTTACCACAATTAATATATCAAATCCAACAGTTAGCTCAGTATTAGCAACATCAATTACTCACAATTCAGCATCAAGCGGTGGGTCAATCTCAAGTGATGGTGGAGCAGCCGTTACCGCCAAAGGTGTGGTTTGGGGTACATCTTCAAGTCCAACCGTTGCTTTAATCTCTAAAACAAATGATGGAACAGGAAATTCAAGTTTTTCAAGTAATATTATAAATTTATTATCTAATACAACTTACTATGTAAGAGCTTATGCAACAAATATTGCAGGAACAAGCTATGGTTCAGAATATTCATTTACAACTTGGCCAGCACCACGTCCAGCAGATGGTTCAATTAATTTGAATTTTGATCAAGATGCAAATACTTGGATAGATAATAATACAGACAATACAAATGCATCAGTACCTAGTAATGGAGGAACACCTAATGGTGGAGATGGTACAGATCCTAACTTTGGTGATCACCCAACTTGGACATTTGATGGCACAAATGACTGCTTCCAGATTCCTTATAACAATAATAATAACAGATTGAATAACAATAGTGCAAAATCATTATTTATTTATTTCAGAACAGGTACTAGCGTTTCTAGCAGACAAGTATTATTGGAATTAGGTGGTACAAATTCAGGCTTTAATGCATATATTTATAGTGGTAAAGTTTGGGTTGGAATGTGGAATTCAACACAAAGAAGATATTTCTCAACAAGCATTTCTACGAATACAAATTATTTAGTTTCTGCAGAATTTAATGGTACAAAAGTAAGAACCTCGTTAAATGGATATTGCTCAAGCTCAATGCTATTCAGTGGGTTTGCAACAAATTCAAATGCTAATGGAGTTGGAGCCTCAATTAACGGAACCCGTTATATGGATAACACTTCAAGCACTGGATTATCATCATTCTTGAATGGTACAGTTGCAGAAATACTTTTATATAATAGTTGCGATCAATCATTAAGAGAATCTTTAGTTGATTTTATTGATACTAAATATAGCAAAAATTTCACAGCAAATTATACTCCTTATTTCGGTAAAGTTGCAGCTGAATCAAATTGGACTGAATATGAATTAGAAGTAAGCCCATTTGATAATAATGACAATTTGGTTAGCAATTTAGAAGTATATAAATCACAAAAAGACTTGATGATTAATCTAAACTTAGATGAATCAGAGAATATTGAGCTTGCAATATTTGATTTGAACGGTATCAAAGTTGGTACAATTTCAAATGTCGATCTCAAAAAAGGAATTAATAATTTCACCTACTCCACTGAAAATTTAATCAGCGGAGTATATATCGTAAGAGCAATTGGCTTAAATATTAATGAGTCAGTAAAAATTAATATCGTGAAGTAAACCTCGAACATATTTTTTGAATATCATTTTATTGATTTATTGAAAGGGTTGCCCCCTAAAAAGGGCAACCCTTTTTTATTTAAAATTTATTCAATAATTAATTTTCTGACAATATCCGAATCTTTGCTAAGTTTGATTTTAACGAAATAAATTCCTTTTGTCAATTCTGGCAATTTAATGAGGATTTTATTATTTCCTTCGCTTAATTCCTGAACAAAATTACTTAATAATTTACCATTTATGTCTGTAATCGAAATTCCTGCATTTTGATAAATATTCGATAAAATTTCTAAAGTTGTCCAGTTTTCTGATGGATTTGGATATAATTCAGAAACGATTGTAGTGTTCGTACTCTCATTTTGATTGATTTCAACATCTGATAATACCTGATTTTTATCTGTTATTATAAATTGTCCAAATGAAGTAATATTAGTACAATTTTTCCAGGTTAAAGAGCTATTATTCTTGACAAAAGTAAAGTTTGAAGCGCTGTCAATTTCATTTCCCCAAGTATTTCCATAAATAAATGAATTTCTTTTGAATAATGAGAAATTTCCAGGATTATAATATTTGGAATCAATTGCTAAGTTCTTGAAAATTATACTGTCTGGCTTTGCAATTGTTGCATTTTTACCATAATTATTTATGATATAATGTCCTGGTAAAACTCTGTTTTTATCAGGTAATTGATCGGGACGAGTTTTTAAATAAAATGCTACCATTTCGCCATCAGGATAAATCCCAGTTTCTGGTAAAAATAAATCAATATTTGCATCTTTAAATTCAAATTTTCCAGCTGAATTTATGCTATTTATTCTGAAAGATGACCCAATTCCAACTGGTGCAGTTGAACTTGCTACATTGCTATTGGCAACGTCAGCTCGGTGTCCGGTAATAACGTCATAAAGTGTTTGAGAAATATTATCAAAATTATTGAATTGGAAGTATTTTACTAATCCTTTTTCCTGGTTAGGATTGTCAGGAATTAAGTGCATTTTTTCTCTTATTTCTTCTTGAGTAAGGGCATAATTATAGAATTTAATTTCATCAATTTGTCCTTTTAATCTGCTTCCCTGATAATGAATGTCAGCATTTACGTAAAAAGGTGATTGAGATAAATCTAAAGCCGGCATTTTATTGCCATTTACTTTAACGCCAATTCCATTTAAATAAATATAAACGCCGTCTGCGGTATAAGTAAGTGCAATATGATTCCATTTATTTGAATCGCATACTAATCCGCTGTAATTACCATAATTTACTTGGTCATCTGTATAGCAAAGCATCAAATTTGGAGTATATCCAGAAAATGTAAAACCTAATCCAATACCATAACCTGGAGAACCAGGGCATCCATAATGAGATAACAATTGAGAAAAGCTTCCTTCTACATTGTTTGGTTTGAACCAGCAAGACATTGTAAAATTATTACTGTTGATGTTTACTTTGCCAAGATTAATTGTTTTTTCTGAGCCATCCATTGCAAGGCATTTGCCCGGAACAGAATCAGCAGTGCAATTATTAGATAAAAATTGAATCATATCACTGATTGTTTTGCTATTAGATTTTCCAGCAGAGTCTGTAATAGTTAAAGTAACTGAATACTTCCCAATTCCTGGATAAAGAACTTTTGGTTTACGGGATGTGGAATCACTTACATAAGAAGCTCCAGGGAAACTCCAATGCCATTTAGCACCTTTGTAATCAATCATTGAATAGCAATAAAAATTAACTGTATCTTTGTCGCAAGCAATTATGGATTTATCAACCATTGGCTGAGCTACAGGAGAACCAGAAGAATAGAGAGGTGATTCCCAAACTCCGCGGCTACCTGTTAGTCTTAATTTGCTATCACGATAGAAAATTTGTCCACCCATTCTTGGATAGAAATTTAAAGGCAAACCATTGCTAAAATCAACCCAATCATTCATTGAATTATCGCGATAAAATACTTTAGCAGTAGAATTTAATGAAGTGATTGCATAAATTCCGCCATTAGTTCCACCCTGATATTGCAAATAAGAAACAGGACTACCCTTTAATATCGTTCCGGTTATATTTTTCCAATTGTCTCCACCATTACTAGAATAAATCACTTTATCTGTTGCAGGATTATTAGACATACATAGATAAATTTCATTTTCATTTTCAGGATTTACAGCTATATCAGAATTATAAAAATTGTATGCTACCGGCAAAGTCAATAATTTCCAATTTTTGCCAGCATCTGAAGTTTTGTATAATCCATTTCTTGTACAAACATATATAAAATCAGGATTGCTTCTTGCAATCTCGATTCTCCAAACAGTATTACCGTTAGTAAAGACTTTTAATGCAGAATATGAGCTTCCATTATTAGTAGATTTCCATAAAGTGCTATCTCTTCCTAAAAAGAATGTATTGGAATATCTTGGGTCAAATACTAATTCACTTGAAAATTGGCCATAATAATCATCTTGGGGCCATAGTGTGTTATTCATTTCAGCACCAATTATATTTTTGCTTAAGCTTTCTGGTATTTTATATGTTCCAATATCATTAAAACCAATAGTTCTTTCGTGACCGTGAAAAACGTGGCCAGTTGCGGATTCCCCACCACCAAGCCCTAACGATTTTCCATCACCATATTTATCAAAAATTGCAGCATCGCCGTTGTGGTATCTTCCGCCCACAATTATATCTTCGTCCCAACCCTGACCATATCCCCAGTAGTCAGCACCAGTTAAGCCATTATTTATTATTTCCCAATTTTCTAATTTTGTAAAGAAATCAGTTGAACGATTTACTCCACCATCGGTTGTTAGATAACTATCATTGCCCATCACTCTAGCACATTGCAAATCTACGTGAATTCCAAAGATTCCTCCAGCGTAACCACCAAGTGGTGAAAAATTTACTCCACCATCAGTTGATTTATAAGTTGAAGTGGTTCCTACAATTACATTATTTGCATTATTTGGGTCAACCATTATATCCATATCGTAATATCCTTGGCCATTAGACATATTGAGGCCAGTAGTTCCACCATCGCCAGTTAAAGTCGTGTTTGTTGAGCTTGCAACAACTTTCCAAGTTGCTCCGGCATCAACACTTTTGATGATTTTAGGACCAGTTGTGTTGCCCAAAGCAACAATATAAATGTAATTTCCATTAGCTTTACTTATTCCAAATCTTGAACCACTATTTTCAATCGGAGGTAAACCGGTATTTACCTGAGTAAATGATTTTCCGCCATCAGTTGACTTCATTATCAATAATTCATTTTTATTTGTTCCTGCGAGAGCTAATAAATAGTTTTTATCATCAAAATTATAAACCAAATCGTAATAATATCCATTGATTGCGCTACCAGTTGACTCAGTCCAATTAGCTCCACCGTCATCGCTATAATATATTGACCTCGAGCCTGTTATCATAATTCTATCTATTTCAATATTGAATTCGATTTTTTCTCCACCTTCACCTTTATAGCTTTTAAGCAAGTCCCACTTTTTGCCACCATCAGTTGTAAGCAATAAACCATAACCACTAACATAGATATAAACTATGTTTTCATTATTTGGATGCACAGCAATTGAATTTACTCCTAGAGGTGGCAAAGCATCACTAACAGAAAACCAATTAGCTCCTTTATTGGTTGATTTGAAAATTATTCCAGTTTCAGAAGCGCAATAAAGAACACTTGGTTTTGATGGCGAAATTCCAATTTGGTAAACGTTTACTTGTTCGCAAGCTTTTCCATTATTTGCTTGCCAATAAGTTTCAGTTGGTCCCAATGGAGTCCAAAGAGCTTTTGTAGCTTGAACTTGATTTTTTGATTTTATATCTGAATTTTGGTTATTAATTGCATTTAATAAAATTTGCTTATTATAATCACTATTAATTTCAACATTGCCATTGCTTTTAATCGAATTAATATTTCTATTTTTCCATCTTAAATAAGCAGTTAGATATGGCTCTTCAAAAGTTTTTTCGCTTTTAGGATAAGCCTTTATCAATGAATCAATTATGAAAATATTAGGATTATTCCAATCTGCTTTTTTAACCCATTCTGGAACGGGAATAGTAGCAGGGAGATTGAATATTTTATATTCATTCGCGAAATCTTGATAAATAAAAATAGTAGTTAATGCTATAATTATAAGGGTAATTTTAATAAGACTTAACTTTTTCATTTTTGCAGTTTCCAATAGTAAAAATTATAATTACAAAATTAAA
>CAIWET010000500.1 GCA_903911805.1 uncultured Ignavibacteria bacterium
AATAGTTGTTATGTAAAATTATAGAAAATAAAAATATAAAACAATTGTTTAAATTAAGTAATGGTGTGATGAGTAACCGCTACAAAAATAACTGTATTTATTAAGAAATTAAAAGCTAGATATAATCACATCGTATAAGATATATAAAAAAAAGCCTCTAATTTTCAGAGGCTTTTATAAAAGTAAATTATTGAAAATATACCTACCAGATTTTCGCTCTTTCTTCTTCAGGTAAATAAAGTTTGTCACCCTTTTTAATTCCAAATGTAGAATAGAATTCTGGAATATTTGGTAAAGCACCATTTACTCTGAATCTTCCTGGAGAGTGAACATCTTCTTTTAATCTTCTAAGTAATTCTTTATCTCTAATGTTGTTTCTCCAAACTTGAGCATAACTTAAGAAAAATCTTTCGATTGGTAAAAATCCATCAATCTTCTCTGTAGGAACTTTTCCACCATTTGCATTTTTCCAAGCAGTGAATGATACAGTTAAACCTCCAACGTCAGCAATGTTTTCACCTAATGTTAATTCTCCATTAACGTGCTGGTCTTCAATTGCTACAAATGAGTCATATTGCTTTACTAAAGAACTAACTCTTTTAGTGAATTTTTCTGCATCTGAAGCTTGCCACCAATCTTTCAAGTTGCCTTCTTTGTCGTATTGTCTTCCTTGATCATCAAAACCGTGAGTCATTTCGTGACCGATTACAGTTCCGATAGCCGCATAATTTACTGCATCATCTGCTTCTAAGAAGAAGAAAGGAGGTTGTAATATTGCAGCTGGAAAAACGATTTCATTCATGTTTGGGCTATAATAAGCATTAACTGTTTGAGGAGTCATACCCCAATCTTGTCTGTCAGGAGGATTTCCAATTTTAGCTAATTCTCTATTATAATTGAATTTTGTTGCATTAATTGAATTTTGTAAATATGATTCTCTGCTAATATCAATTGATGAATAATCAATCCATTTGTCAGGATAACCAATTTTTACATTGATTCCAGCTAATTTAGCAGCAGCTTCTTTTTTAGTTGGAGCACTCATCCAGTCAAGTTTAGAGATTCTTTGACCTAAAGCAACTCTTAAATTTTCAACTAATTTAAGCATTTTTTGTTTTGCTTCTGGTGGGAAGAATTCTTTAACATAAATCTGACCAACAGCTTCGCCTAAATCGCCATTAGTTTGATTTAAAATTCTTTTCCATCTTTCTTGATTTTTTTGTTTTCCAGTGAAAACTTTACCATAAAAGTTGAAATGTTCATCAACAAATTCTTGACTTAAATAATCAGATGTTGAATTAAGAATATGCCATTTCAAATATTCTTTGAATACTTTAATATCTTCATTCATCATTTTGCTGATATTTTCGAAGAATTCAGGTTGTCCAACATTGATTTCATCAGTTTTTTTGATGCCTAATTCATAGAAAAATAATCTCCAATTGAAATCTGGTGAAGATTTAATCAATTGGTCAATAGGCATTTTATTATAGTTCTTCTGAGGGTCTCTCAAATCGACTCTTGTTCTTGAAGCTTGAGCCATTTTCTTTTCGAAAGCAAATATATCAATAGCTGTTTTTCTAGCAACAGGAGATTCATATTTGATTAATTCAAACATCTTTTGAATATGATTAACATAAGCTTCTTTTAATTCTTCAGAACGTTTGTCTGCTGATAAATAGTAATCTCTATCACCCATACCAAGTCCACCTTGATATAAATTTGCAATTACCATATTGCTATTAGTTTCGTCTTGAGCAGCATACAAAGAGAACAAATTGCCAAGTCCCATTTTATACATTTCAATAATTGCTTTCATCAAAGCTTCTCTATCATAGCAATTATCAATATCTTTTAAATATTGTTTGATTGGTTGGAAACCAAGACCATTAATTTTAGCATCATCCATACCGGCGGCATAATAATCACCAATTAATTGTTCAATAGAGCCTTTTGTTGAATTAGTCTTTTTAGAAACAGCTTCAACTAAAGAACGTAAATTTTTGTAATTGTCTTCCTGCAATTGAGTGAAAGCACCATAAATTGAATATTCATCAGGTATTGGAAGGTTTTTTTTCATCCAGCCACCATTAGCATATTCAAAGAAATCTTCTGCAGGATTTGCTGAAAGATTCATATTAGCTTTATCTATTGGTTTTTGTTTTTCTGCAGCTGATAAATTTTGGAAATATCCAATTGTTATAGCCAAAGTAAAGAAAAGTGTGAAATAAAATTTCATATAAGTCCTCAAAATTCTATAATTAATTAAAATACTGAAATTTATACGTTTAACTTTAAATAAAGTTATTAGTTTTCTGATAAAATATTCAAAATATTTTTAAAATCTTCTGGTAATTCCGATTCAAAATACATTCTGTCTAATGTTTCTGGATGAGTAAACCCAAGAACTTTCGCGTGGAGCATTTGTCTATTAGCAAGTTTTAATATCTTTTCAGCTTTTCTTTTAAAATTAGGGTCATTTCCACCAACTAACAATGAATCGCCTCCGTAGAATTTATCTCCAACAACTGGATGACCAATATGCTTCAGATGCACTCTAATCTGATGAGTTCTACCAGTTTCCAGTTTCAATTTGACTAAACACATATAATCAAATTTTTCTAAAACTTCATAATTTGTTGCAGCATATTTACCTTCACTTTTAGAAACAGTAAATAATTTGCGGTCATTTTTTGCTCTTGCTATATTACCAACAACACGCCCTTTATTGCTTTCAGGAATGCCCCATATAATTGCATAGTAAAATCTTTCTGATGTTTTCTCAGCAAATTGATTTGCTAAAAAAGCGTGAGATGCAGAATCTTTAGCGATTACTAAAACTCCAGAAGTATCTTTATCAAGTCTGTGTACCATTCCAGGTCGAACTGAATCTGAAGCAAAAATTTCACCTTCATTTTGAGTTAAATCTTCTTCCTCTTCTTCATCGCTTTCAAGTGCATTGTCAAAATTAATTTTAATGGCTTCTCTTACTCCAAGATGATAAAGAACAGCATTTGCCAATGTTCCATACCTATTTCCAAATCCTGGATGAGTACACATCCCAGCTGGCTTATTTACAACCATCAAAAAGTTGTCCTCGAAGTGAACATCAAGTGGAATTTCTTCAGGAACTAATTCAATTGGAGGTGGTTTTAATAATTTGGCAGTAATAAAGTCGCCACCCTTAACTTTGTAATTTGCTTTTGGATAAGCATTATTTACAGTAATACATTGGTCATCAATTGATTCTTGAATTTTATTTCTGGTAGCATTGCGAATATTTCGTGTTAGATATACATCAATTCGTTCAGGTTCCTGTCCTTTAGGGATAAGGAACTCATAAACCTTTTCAATATGTTCTGGATAATTATTCTTCTCCACTTAAATCTTCATTCTGATTTGGAATTTCTTCTTTATCTAAGTTGTAAGTTCCAGCTTTTAATTGAGAAATATTAGGAATTCTGGAATTAAATAATATTAAGAATACCACTCCGATAGTGACCATTGAGTCAGCAACATTGAAAACAGGGAAGTGGGTATAGTTTAATCCCAAAAAATCAACATCAGGAATATCAAATAATATCCAATCGATTACTCTACCGTTGAGAATTGAATTATATCCAAAAATTACTCCGTAAAATACTCTATCAATTAGATTTCCAGTTGCACCTGCAAGAATAAAAGCAATTCCTAATTGAATGTATTTATCAAAAAATCTAAGTTTATATAAATACCAAATCAAAGCAATTGAAGCAAAAACTGAGAATAAGCTTAGAAGAAATT
>CAIWET010000501.1 GCA_903911805.1 uncultured Ignavibacteria bacterium
AGTGTTAATTTAGTTGCCATTTTCCCTCCATAAATATTTAATATTTACACGTGTAAAAAAATGAATTATTGCACGTGTGATATATATTTATATTAAACTAAAAATTAAAATATTTAAAGAATAAAAACTAACCCAAATCAATAAAAATACCTGTTGCTTTAATCTCATCAATATTTTAAAAATAATTTGGTTTGTATTAAAATAATTCGTAAATTGCAAATGGTTTGTGTATGAAATGCCTATTTGTTGATTTTGTACAGACAAAAAGACAAAAAGACAAAAAGACAAAAAGACAAAAAGACAAAAAGACAAAAAGACAAAAAGACAATTAGTTTAGTATTTAATGTATAATTATTGAAGGGCATTCGTTATGATTGTTTTACTAAAAAATAAGGGTTAAAGATTTTAACTTGGCTGGTTTTCCTCAATAACCCTAACGCAAATATGTTATATGCATAACTTTACGAAAATTAAGTGACGATAAAGTTATGGACTTATTTGCTATTTCTAACTTTATTAAAGGAGTAGTTATGAAAAAATCTCTTATATTGTTAGTATTGATGCCATTTTTATCAATAATAATAAACGCACAAACCAATTGCCCTCCTACTTTAAATGACCCAACTTGGCCTCAAAATTCAGAAATGTATGGTTATGAGCCAATGCCTTATGACGTTTGGGGATGGGTTTTTGGCAAATCAAGAAACATCAATGGTCGAATTGAAGTTAAAATTGATTGGAATACATTAGTTAATCATAATAAATACGGTTTAACTAATGATGAATTCAAAACAATGATGTATAAAGCAATTATGGCACAAATAGTAGGAGGATATAATTGCAATTTTGTTGGTACTAAACATTTTGTATTTTTCGAAGAAACTAAATGTAAAGTATCAAAAAAATGTTATTTGAAAGTATCAAAAGATTCAGATGTACTCTGTGCTGATATTGGATGGCCAGGACCAAACCCATCATTTTTTGAATATCAAACGGAAAAATATCTTCCAATCTATGGAGAAGAAGAATGTGGTATTCAATGTTGCGAAATTAATTACATTGTCGAATGTACTCAAAGGACTACTGGCGGTGGAACTTATGTGCATATTGTAAATAAATATAAGACACCTGTACCTGGTGCGGAATGTTCTACTTCGAATAGTTTTGATTGTTTAACAGGAGCACCAGAATCCTGCAATTCAACTTGTTATTAACTTGGAGGTAATATGTTAAGTAAATTATTTCGTATTTTATTTCTATTGGCTTTTTTGTCTATAAAAGTATTTTCTATCGAAGTTGTAAATTATAATTTCGAAGCAAAAGGTTTTACAGCAATGGAGCAAAATATGAATAAGACTGCAATTTTAGGTATAAATAAATCTTTGAATGGGCTTTATAATGAAGGATGCGTATTTATACTTGAAAATGAAAAAATTCAAAAATTACCAACATCAATTAAATACGGAACTCAAGAATCTTATTTATTAATTAATCAAAATTCAAGAATAAATATTGATTCTACTAAAGACTATTGGATTACTGGTTTATCTTTATATCAATACAGCAATTCCGAATCGAAATGGATAGAGCATTATATAGATGATTCAAACAGAGTATATAGAAATTTTCAGCAAATATGTGTTGATAAATTTAACAATGTCTGGGTGACAACTTCTATTGTTAATACTTTAAAAAAATACTATTGCAGTGAATTATATAAATTTGAAAATAATAAATTTAACTTGATTTTAAAATTCGAACAAAATGCATTGTCATTTTGGGCAAGGTCTCAAGGGAATATTATTGCAGCATTGCCTGATGGTAAAATCACTTTATACCGAACAATAAGTATATATGATTCAGATACACTTAATGGTAGAGATTCTAATGATTTATATTATATAAATCAGGACGGTAGTTATATAAAAAAGAAGGTTAAATCTGGCACTAATACTGATTTGATAGAAGTAGATAAAGCTATTTCAAATATTTATGTGAAAAAAGAAAATCATCTATTTATTTCTTCTGATAAGAGAGAATACAAAATAAGTGAACAACCTGAAGTATGGGCAAGTTGTTGCTCCGGAATAGTTGAACTAATTGACGAGGATTGGTATATCTATAATGATAAGAATGGGTTAGCGATTGATAATTCTGGTTTATTAGAAAGTATTTTTGGCATTTTAGAATATAAAACCAATCAATATATGTTAATTGGAAATAAGAAACTTTATCATTTAAAATCTGATAAAATGATGTATCCTATTTTATGGGAAGATATTTTTGATAAATCTGAATTTCTAATTTGTAATTCCGAAATAGAAAAATTTATGCAGTATTTTTTAGATCAATATATGGCAAGTAAAAATGATTTAAAACAAGGATATATAGCCGAAATAAGAAAAGATTTAAATGGAAATATACTAATATTGATGGAAAGAGGAATTATTAGAATTAAACCGGAATTGATAACATCTTTTGATGATGAATTAAAAAATAATACTCTAATAATAAGTGAAGATCAAATTATATTAAATACAGATGAAATATATTCAAACTTTGAAATTTATGATTTATTGGGTAATTTAATTAAAACTCAAAATTATTTGGATAAACAAATTAATATTGCCAATCTTAGCAATGGAATCTATTTAT
>CAIWET010000502.1 GCA_903911805.1 uncultured Ignavibacteria bacterium
CATATTAAAAAAAGTAAAATACATTACTTTTAAAAAGCAAAATTATTAAAAAAAAACGACTTGAGCAAAAAGAGAATTCACGAAATATTAAATTGTAGCAATTGTTAACAGTATGTTTGTAAGTTTTTGAAAAATATAATAAATTTTTCAAATAATATTAATAGATTAGTTCAAATATTATTTATCTAAAGCAATCCTTGCTGCAAAAACTGATGTTATTAAGGTTAATGGTGTGAATATTAACGTTTCCCACAAATTTTCTGACAATAAGTTCCCTAAAGTATTCAAAAGAAAAAGAACAGCGATTGCCCAAAAAACAAAATTTATTGTGCGTTTGGCAATATTGATTTTTAAGTATTTTAACTTAATTAATACAATCATTAACATTAATGCATTGCTAATTATTGAAACAGATTCGAAAGCGATCATATCTTGAACAGTTTTTAATTTGCCACCCCAAATAAAGTCAAATGGAATTATTCTTAAAATAACAAGCAAATGAAAAACTAAAGATGTACCAAAGAGTATCATTAATGACTTAGTCGCAATATTTACAGATATCAATTTCTTCACAGTATTTTCCATTAAATTCAAAATTATATAGAACTAATTGATTAATTATTATTGTTTAAATGTTCAATTTTGTACATTTTAAATTAATTACTTGATTTCGCCTTAAAAATTTCGTATTTTTGCAGTTTGTATTTTTCAGAAAAAATAGAAAGTAAAATGAAATTATCTGAATTCAAATACAATCTGCCCAAAAACTTGATTTCCAAGTTCCCGGCAGATCCTCGCGATTCGGCGAGAATGATGGTTTTAAACCGCGAAACAGGCGATATTGAAGAAACAGAGTTCAAAAAAATTCTTAATTATTTCCAAAAAGGGGATTGCGTAGTACTTAATGAAACAAAAGTATTTCCAGCAAGACTTTATGGGAAAAAAGAGAAAACTAACGCCAAAATAGAAGTTATGCTTTTAAGAGAATTAAAAGCAGAAGAAAGAATCTGGGATGTATTAGTTGAACCAGCAAGAAAAGTAAGAATTGGTAATAAAATTTTCTTTGAAAATAACCAATTTTATTGCGAAGTGATTGACAATACAACCTCACGTGGAAGAACAGTGAAATTCAGTTACGATGGAAATCTTTTTAAAATTATTGAAAGAATTGGCGAGATGCCACTTCCTGAATATATCAAAAGGGATGCTAACGAACACGATAAGGAAACTTATCAAACTGTATTTGCTAATGAGGCTCATTTAGCTTCGATTGCTCCACCTACTGCAGGACTTCATTTTACTAATGACTTATTAGCAGCTTTGGAGAAAAAAGGGGTAAGAATTGCCAAGATAGTTCTTAATATTGGGCAAGGAATTTTCGAGAAAATCGAAGTTGAAGACTTGACAAAGCACAGAATGTATTCAGAATATTTTAATATTAGCAGAGAATCAGCTGAAACTATTAATAAATCACTGAAGAACAAGAAAAAAGTATTTGCTGTAGGTGTTAGCGTTGCAAGAGCTTTAGAAGCTTCTGTATTAACATCAGGGACAGTAAAGCCAAACAAGGGTTGGACTGATAAATTTATTTATCCTCCTTACGAATTCAAAATCGTAACGAATTTAATTACTAATTTTCATCCACCAGCATCGCCATCATTATTATTATCTGCGGCTTTTGCAGATAAAGAAAATTTATTTAAAGCATATAAAAGAGCTTTAAAAAATGAGTATAGATTCCTTGCGTATGGAGATGCTCTTTTAATTCATTAATTATGTTTTTGAATTTTGAATATTGTAACTAAAAATGAAGGCATACTATTGTTGTATGCCTTTATTTATTTAAATATATAAAGGTATTTTATGGAAATTGAAACAAACAATGAAAAATTGTTGAATGATTTTGAACCGGTTAGTTTCGATGTCTGGAAAAAAGAAGTTGAGGATTCCCTTAAAGGCAAACCATTTGCCAAACTTTTTGAAAAAACTTTTGAAGATATCGATATTAAGCCTATTTATACTAAAGAAGATTTGATTAATAATGAATGCATAATCAATTCTTTTCCAGGTTTTGAACCTTTTTTAAGAGGGAATGATGTACTTGGAAGCAAATTAAATCCTTGGAAAATTGCTCAAAAAATTAACCATCCAATTGCTGCAAATGCAAATCAAATTTTAAAAGATGAATTGTCAAAAGGTACTACTGCAATCAATATTAAGCTTTTCATTCCTGACTTGAGCTTTCAAATTGATGAAAATAATCTACCGAGCGGTGTCCATATTTATAACACAAATGATATTGAACAAATTTTTGATGGAATTAATATTTCTGACTTCCCAATTTATATTGAACTTGCTGGAAATATTGCTGAAGGTTTGAAACTTGTTAAAACTTGGGCTAAAAATATAAAATCAAGTTTATATGTTGCATTTGACCCTGTATCAAATTATTTATCTAAAGGATTCTTGGTAAATAATTTTGAATCTGTTTTAAATGAATTATTAAGTGATAATGAGAATCATCATTTTATTTGCTGTAATTCTGGTTTATATCAAAATTCTGGCGCTTCAGCTACACAAGAAATTGCTTTTTCACTTGCTATTGTGAATTATTTCCTTAATACAATCGAAGAAGGTAATATTGATAAGCTGTTGAAATCATTGTGGATTAATACTTCAATTGGTTCAAACTTCTTTATGGAAATAGCCAAACTTAGAGCAATGAGAATTTTATTATCTAAACTCGTTTCGCTTTATGATTTAAAAGCAAAATTCCCAATTCACGCAAAAACAACAACTATAAATAAATCAAAATTAGATGCATATACAAATATGCTTCGTTTGAATATGGAAGCATTGTCTGCAATTTTTGGTGGAGCTGATTCTATTGAAGTTGGATATTTTGATGAAATGTTTGGAATTTCTAATGAAAATTCTCGCAAATTCTCTAGAAATTTACAAATAATTTTACAAAAAGAATGCAATTTAGAAGTTATTGATCCAGCTGGAGGTTCTTATTATATTGAGAAAATCACTGCTGAACTAGCAGAAAAATCTTGGGAATTATTCCAACATATCGAAAACATTGGCGGAATGAAAATCGCTATAAAAGATGGACATATCCAAAAATGGATTACTGCTAAAGCAAATGAGAGAATTGATAACGTAAAATCGCGTAAAGATATTCTTCTTGGTGTAAATAAATATGCCA
>CAIWET010000503.1 GCA_903911805.1 uncultured Ignavibacteria bacterium
TATTCATTTTTATTTTTTAAAAAAAATTCTAATAGATTAGTTCCATTAAATACCATTAAAAAAGTATTATATGAGTCATTATGCCAGGCAAAAGCATCTTTAGGATAATTTTTACATAATTTATTATATTCTTCTTTACATTTTTCGTATGCTTCAATATTAGAAAATACTCTTTCATATGATGGCTTAATACCAAGAACCTCATTGTCATTAACATTCAATATTGAATTATAACCTTTTATTATTTCATTTGTTTTATTGGTTTTAATTTTATCCAGCTCTATTGGGAATAAAATTTCTTCAATTTTCAGTATCTTTCCTGAATTATCGTGCTTATTTTCATTTAATAAAACATCATCCATAAATACCTCTTATTTTTTTAATGAATCCTTAATTTATTATAATTTGTAAAATCAATTTATTATACTTTTATTAATGTTTACTTCCTGTTTGCTGTATTTAAATAGGAAGTAAAAGCACTGCAAATGTGCAAAAAGAATTTAGCATCATCAAATGTTGTTTCTTTTGCATCTAATTTAAAGCTATGTCTTACACCACCTTCATCTGATGTATATGCATAAATATTGGTTAATGCTTTTTTAAATGTTGGATGGTAATTGTAAATTTCTGATATTTTAGGTATTAATTTGCCTAAATCATCGTTGGAATTACATATTTCTCTAGCTAAGGCTTCAATCGCTGAAATAGATTCTTTCATAGAATTTCTATAATCAGGATGATTTCTATCATATAAATAATGTATAGCAGAGTCTAAATGCTTTTTAGTATTACTATTAAAATTTATAGTTGAAAGATCAGATTTAAGTTCTTCATGCTCAACATCAGAATCAACTATAATAATTTGATCATTAATTACACGAATTTTAAAATTATTTTGTTTAAATATTTCTTCTATATCTTTAGAGAAATCATCTAAATAAGGAAATAAAAATTCTAATAAATCAAATATTTCGTTCCACTTAGAATTAAGGTATTTTTTTTTAATATAATAATTCAGGTCTGTTGGTACATAATAAGTCAGTAGTATTTTTCTTGGCATTTCATCAATTAACTCATTAAAGAATTGAGTCCATATATTTATGAAAAATAAATCTTGAGGTGAATCAACATATACATATTGAATTTTTAAGAATTTCAAAAAAATTTTGTTCCAAATAGAATTCCTTATTTGATCATCTGTTGAAATGTCGTTTTTATATCCGTTGCGTACAGAAAAGTTACTCACATCCACCCACCTTTACTTGCCCGTTCATTAGCATTGGTAGAAGCCAATCGCGTAAGTCTGAAAGTTGCTGGTTTTCAGCTAATGCTTTTTGTTTTTTATCTTGGATGCTACCTACAATTTCGTAGAATTTCTCAATAACAGAAAACTCTGGTAAAATAGAATTATATGTTTCAAGAAAAGTATCTAATAATAAATTTTTTATACCAGTTGTTTTACCTTCATAGCCAAAGAAAATATTATTTTCATATAAACTATTCCAATAGAAAGCAAAATTATAAAGGTACTTATCATTCTTTAAAGTTATTGCTTGGCAAAAGTTAGAACAAATTAATGGATTATTAAACCTACTCAGAGTAGAATTAGTAATATATGCTAATCTTCCTGTTGACTGAGTTGGACTGCCACCGGATATTTCTATTATCAAATCAGCTGAATTTAGTATTTTGAATGAATTTTTTTCTAAAATATATCTTTCAGGTGGATTGCATTGATCAGTACCATTTATACCGTTTATATCAGTACCTCGAACACAATTTACTTGTAATTTATAATTACCTTCTCCTAATTCTTTACCCCAATCACCACTTTTTTTATTTTCAATCCAATCTCCTAATTTCTTCACTTCCCACCCAGCTGGTATTTCTCGTTTTAGCTCTGGCGAATAAGTCATCTTACCACCGCTTGACTTATAAGGCTTGTTGTTCTCATCAGGAAAGTCGAATTGTACAAACCAGAAGTCGTAAAGAGTTTTTGCCATTGCTTCAAGCTCTGCATTTATGCGGTTGTTTAGTTCTATTTTGTCATCTAAAGCTGAAAGTACAGCTGCAATTTTTTGTTGGGTTGGTAAATCAGGAACTGGAATATTATATTCGCTTAAAACTTCAAAAGTTATCTGAGGAAAAGAACATATTCTGTTCTCTGCTCTATTTTGAAGTAAATTTAACATATTCTCACTGGTAATAAAATAATAAAAGTATCTATTATTAACTATTGTATTAATGTTTCTCAAAACCATTAATTTAGTTGAAACAACATAATCTTCAGTTTCATCAAAATCTATATAAGCAAATCTTTTATTTTTTGGTCTAATTTCGCTAAATAAAATATCATTTTTTTTAATAGTTTTTTTTGATTGTCCCTTTAACTTTTTAGTTTCATAGTAATTGGCATTAATTATTTTTCCATTTCCGATATCCGAAGTATTTAAAAAAATTAATTTCTTCTTGTTAAATTTATGAGTTATAGAAATGCTATCTACAACTTCATTTATTGGTAAAGAATTATACATATTTCAACTCTTCCAATTGTTTCTTTATTTCATCTTCTAAGCTTCTGGATTCGCTGAACATTTTGTTTAAGTTGGCTTTGAATGAATTCATTTTAGTATTAAATTCTTCAGGTGTAATATCAGTATATTCTATTTTTACATCAAAATATTGACCAGCACTAAAAGAATAATTCTTTTCTTTAATTTGGTCATAGCTCACTACAACTGTAAAATCTTCTATTACTTGGTGCTTATTGAAAGTGTTTATAATCAGGTCTTCTTCTTCGGCTGAAAGCAATGTCTTTTGGTTCTTACCTTCTTTTACTGTTGTTCCGAGCTTAGAGGCGTCCATCAATACAATTTCACCGCTTGTATTTGCTTTATCA
>CAIWET010000504.1 GCA_903911805.1 uncultured Ignavibacteria bacterium
TAGATTTTGGGTCACAATATACCCAAATAATAGCTCGCAAAGTACGCGAGCTTGGCGTTTATGCCGAAATTTTCCCTTTCAACATCAAAGAAGAAGAATTCAAATCACTCAATCCAAAAGGATTAATCCTTTCTGGCGGACCATCTTCTGTTTATGCTGAAGAAGCACCACACCCATCATTTAACGTATTTGCACAAGGAATACCTGTTTTGGGAATTTGCTATGGACTTCAGTTGATGTCCTATCAATTAGGTGGCGAAGTCAATAAAGCAGCCAGAAGAGAATACGGCAGAGCAGAATTAATCGTAAATTGTGAAGATGAACTATTGAATGGAATTAAGCCAAATTCAGTAGTTTGGATGAGCCACGGCGATTCGTTAACTCAAATGCCAAATGGTTTTGAAACAATTGCTCATACTAACAATGCGCCAATTTGTGCAATACGCAATCAGGAATTAAAAATTTGGGGTGTGCAGTTCCATCCAGAAGTGCACCACAGCGAAGAAGGACAAAAAATCTTAGGAAATTTTGTTAGAAATATTTGTGGGTGCATTGAGCAGTGGAGTACACATTCATTTATCGAAACCCAAATCAAGAAAATCCAGGAAATGGTTGGAGATGGAGAAGTTATATGTGCCCTATCCGGCGGAGTTGATTCCACAGTATTAGCAGTATTACTCCATAAAGCAATTGGCGACCAATTAAGATGTATTCATATCGATACTGGTTTGATGAGAATGAACGAAAGCCAAAGATTGATGAAGCTTTTTGAAGAAAACTTCAATATGAATATCGAATTGATTGATGGTTCTGATACATTCCTTGGCAGATTAGAAGGAGTTAAAGATCCTGAACAAAAACGTAAAATTATTGGTAAGTCATTTATTGATTTATTCGACGTGGCTGCAAAAATGTTCAACAGTGCAAAATGGCTCGCACAAGGAACACTCTATCCAGATGTAATAGAATCAGTTTCGGTAAAAGGACCATCAGCAGTTATAAAATCGCACCATAACGTAGGTGGTTTACCCGAAAAAATGGGCTTAAAATTACTAGAACCATTCAGAGAATTATTCAAAGACGAAGTTCGAGCAGTTGGACGTGAGCTTGGAGTTCCAGATTGGTTTGTGAACCGCCATCCTTTCCCAGGACCAGGACTTGGTATACGAGTTTTGGGCGACATCACCAGAGAAAAAGTTGCAACGCTTCAAAAAGCAGATGCAATCTATATAGAAGAAATCCGTAATGCAGGACTTTATGATGAAATATGGCAAGCATTTGCAGTACTTTTACCAGTCAAATCTGTTGGAGTTATGGGCGATGAACGCACATACGAAAACACCTGTGCCTTACGAGCAGTAACCAGTGTTGATGGAATGACAGCCGATTGGTACCCAATGCCTTACGACCTTTTAGCAAAGATGAGCAGTCGAATCATCAACGAAGTTCGTGGCATCAATCGCGTAGTTTATGATATTACCAGCAAGCCACCAGGCACTATTGAGTGGGAATAGGAACGTAAACAACATTTTTGAATTTGTAATTATTTTATAAATATGATGTTTACGGTAATTTATTGAGAGTCAAAAAAAGCGGTCTGTGACGGAAATGTGACAAATCGTAAACAACGTAGAACTGGTGCAACGTTCGGAAGTTGTCAAATGTGACAAATAAATTTTAGAAATAATTGTAAGATTATGGAATATAAAATGTTAGGATGATTTGGGCACTATTCTGTTGTGGGACAAGAAAAATAGAGAATTCGGGTACTATTTAAAATTGATATGCTGAAGAAATCATGAATGATTCTTATTATAATGTTTTAAAATTTGAAAGTGATTTATGGTAGAAGAGGAATTATTTGAACCAGAGGAACCAAAGTCAATTGGACTGTTATCAAATAACGATATTTTGAATGGTTCCCCTATACCACCGATAGATAGATTAAAAATATTTTCACCAGAAAATTTTGAAGATTTTATTAGGGAGTGGATTTCAGGCTATTGTAAATCAAAATATACAAAAGTTAGGAAACCTGCTGGAGCAGGTGATAAAGGTAGAGATGTTATAGCTTATTTAGATAATTGTAGAAATTGGGATAATTATCAATGTAAACATTATGACCATCCATTATATCCTGGAGATATTTGGTTAGAAATAGGAAAACTTTGTTATTACACTTTTAGAAATAGTTACACATTGCCAGATAAATACTATTTTGTCTCACCTCAAGGTGTGGGCAGTTCTCTTGGTGATATGTTAGACAATCCTGAGGAATTAAAGCTAAATTTTATTCAAGAATGGAATTCAAAATGTAGAGATAAAATTATTAAATTTGAGAAAATTGAACTAAGTAATGAATTTCTAAAATATGTGGAACAATTAAATTTTTCAATTTTTGATTTTATTGACCCTCAAGATTTAATTGAGCAACATAGACAAACAAAGTATTTTGCTACTCGTTTTGGTGGTGGTTTACAAAGAAGAATTGAACCCAAAATTCAGATATTTGATAAGTCTGAATATTCTTTACGATTTATTGAACAATTATTAGAAGCATATTCTGACCATTTAAGCGAAAGTATAAATGATGTAAATTCATTACAAGAACATGAACTATTTTTTGACCATTTCAATAGGAGTAGAATTTGTTTTTATTGGGCTGAATCACTAAGTCAATTTAGTCGTGATAATTTACCTCCAAGTAGTAATTGTTTTGAGAACCTCAAAGATGAAGTATATTATGGTGTAATAGATATTTGTAATTCACAGCATTTAAGCGGTTTTGACAATGTTAAAAAGACAACTAATGAAGCAACTAAATTGACTCTTACAGGAAATGCCTTATTAGATAAAGCGCAAATTCAGGATAAAATCGGAATATGTCATCATTTGGCAAATGAGAATAAACTAATTTGGGTTAAAAAATGAATCCATTTGAAGAAACAATTACATCAATATTTAATTCTCCACTTGAAATTGGGTTGAGAATTCTTTATATTTATAATGAATTATTCCCTAAAGGTTGTGATTTACAAAGGCTTATTTATTATGACTATCTACTTTTACATTCAAGTGACGTTGCGAATGGTCCCAAGAGTATTCATCCTAAAATACCACTTAGAGCAGCTGAAATACTTGTTAAAAGAGACCTTATAAAACAAGGTTTAACTTTAATGATAAGCAGACAACTTTTGAAATCAAGTTTTGAAACTGATGGAATTATATATTTCGCGACTGAATTAACAAGTCCATTTTTAGAATTTAATAAATCTGATTATGCAAAAGAATTAAAAGAAGTCTCAAAATGGTTGGTAAAAGAATTTGAGAATTATGATGATATGAAATTATCATTTTTCATTAAAAATAATTTAGATGTCTGGGGTGGTGAATTTTCCAATGAATCGCTATTAAGGGGTATGTACAATGAGTAGTAACTTAGGTTTTTATATTAGTAAGCTTCATATCATAGGGACAAATAAGAAAGTAGCCAAATTAGAGTTCTTCAAAGGTGCAAATATGATTTCTGGATTATCTGATACTGGTAAATCTTATATTTTTGGTTGTTTGAATTTTATGCTTGGTGGTGGAGATGTTCCTAAAAATATACCAGAAGTTAAAGGATATGAGGACTTATATTTGGAAATTAAAACTTTCTCAGGTAAAGTTTTTACTCTAAAAAGGAAATTAAAAGGAGGAAACTTCACTTTTAAAGAAGTTGAACTTGAACATTATTCAAATAATGGTATAGAAAAAAAACTTCTTGCTAAACATTCAAACACTAATGTTGATAATATTTCAACATTTCTCTTGAAATTATGCGGATTTAAAGAAGTATTTGTTAGAAAAGACCAACGAAACTCAAAAAGAGAATTAAGCTTTAGAGATATTGCTAAATTTACTTTAATTGATGAAGAGAGAATCATTACAGAAAAATCCCCAATATATTTTGGTCAACATAATCAAAAAACACAAGAACAATCTATCTTTGAAATCATTCTGACTGGAAAAGATGCAAAGGGACTTAAAGAAGTTGAAGAACAAAAGGTTTATATAAGCAAAATTATCGGAAAAAAAGAATATTTAGAATCATTAATTGAAGAGCTAAATAATAAAATTACACACTTTAATCAAAATTATCCAATTGAAAAACAAAATTATTTAA
>CAIWET010000505.1 GCA_903911805.1 uncultured Ignavibacteria bacterium
CGTCTTTTTCTTTCTTTTCACGATCGTCACGCTCTTTCTGTCGTTTAGCAACTTCATCTGATAATTCGGTATTTTCGTTCTTCTTAGCCATATAGAATTATTTTATTATTTCACTTTCTTTATTTTTATATTTGCCATTTAATTTTTGAATCATATTGTCAATTTTAAATTGATTTTTATTTATTATTTTTTTTGCAATCATTGAGAAAGATTTTGCAACATCACTTTCTGTTTGAGTTAATGAAATTGGAGTTTGCAAAATAATTGATTGCCTAACTTGCCTATCATAAGGAATATAATTTAAATATTCCAATTTGATTTTAAGAAATTTTTCAGTGGCTAAATTCATTTTTTCTGCTATCTCATCACCATCTTCTTTATCTATTACATTATTGACGATTAATGTAAATTTTGACTTATTTATATATGGAAGAAATATTTTGATTAATCCATATGAATCAATTAATGAGGTAACATCATCAGTTATAATGAAAGCAACTAAATTTGAAATATTAGCTATATTTAGTAATTCATAAGAAATTCCAGCTTGAGTATCTATTAATATATAATCATAATCATAGTTTTTTTTGAGTTCAATTGCTATTTTATTAAATGTATTTTGATCATATCTTTCATTATAACCACCAACTGGTTGGTCAGCAAGTAAATGTATTTTATTATTATATTTAAATATAGCATTACTTAAAGTAATTTCTCCTTTATAAACTTCGTTTACTCTGTTTGGTGGTTCAACACCTAGCAATAAATGTTGATTAGGAAAATGCAAATCAGCATCCCAAATTAAAACTTTTTTTCCCAATAATGACAATTGAAGAGCTATATTAAGAGTAAGCACACTTTTCCCTACTCCTGTTTTTCCACTACAGAAGGTAATAAAATATGGTGCTAACCTTTTTGGATTAATATTTTCTTCAGTTTTTTTAGTCATTATCAATAATCAAATAATTATTAATTAATTCTTCACTTATTGGCTCAAAATCTTCTGGAATTTTTTGACCTGTGCAAACATAAGATAAACTCATTTTAGAATCAAATAATGATTCAAAAACTTCACCCAAGTAATCACATTCATCTAATTTACTTAAAATTAAACTTATATTTTCAAAATTTGAATAAAATTCAAATAATTTTAATAATCTATTTCTGGACACATTACTTGATTCAACTGCAAAAATTCTATTTGCATTTGAATATTTTATTAACTGTTTAAATTCTTTAATTGCATCAGGTTCTAATAAATTTCTTCCAGTAGTATCTATTAAAATAACCTCTTTTTTAGGGTATTGGTTAATAATTTCATTTAATTCAGAATTTGAGTATGCTGCTTTAAAATCTATTGATGCTAAACTTGCATAAGTCTGCAATTGTTCAATACCGCCAACTTTATGAGAGTCAGCTGAAATAACTAAAACATCTTTTCCAAAAACTAATTTTTGAATAACAGCATATTTTACTAATGTTGTTGATTTGCCAGATCCAGTTGAACCTAAAAATAAAGCTATTTTTCTTTGTTCTGTTCTATCTTCTGTAATTTTTATTCTTGAGAGTAAATATTCTTTTGCATAAGCTAGTGCCTCGTGCTTATTATGGAGTTTATCTTCAGATGCAAGATTTCCAACTATTCTAAGTGCAAAATCATCGGTATAATAGTTTGATTTTAATAATTCATATAAATTTCTCTGGCTATTTGTTAATAAGTTTGAATACTTAAACTTTATACCATTTGTCAATTTATATAGAATTTGTTTAATATTAGCCAATTCATCGATAATAACCTCATTATCATTATTCTTGGTTATTAATACTTCTGGTTGGGATTGAACTTTTTTCTCCAAAAATTCTTCCTTCGTAGGTATAGGAGATTTTTGTTTCTCCCTTTTACCAGCTGTATCAATTGCAGCTATAATCTCAATAGCTTCTCTGCCTTTTTCCTTAGGAAGCTTGATATTACGCGATGATAGGATCACTGCATCATCTCCTAATTCTTGGAGAATTTGTATTTTTCCTTCTTGCAATGTATTTGCTATATATTTCTTTATTTTCATAACTCTCTTCTTTACTCCAAAGATTGATTAGAAAAAATTATGCCAAATAAAATTTATTTTTAAGAATA
>CAIWET010000506.1 GCA_903911805.1 uncultured Ignavibacteria bacterium
GAGTTAATTGGTTATAATAGTTTAGAAGAAATTACTGACGATAGATTATTAAATGCTAAGAAAAAAGGATTTTCAGATTTTCAGATTGCAAGATTCGTTTTAAAAGAAGAAGACAATCAGATGGATGAATCGCTAAATAAAGTTAGAAAATACAGAAAATATAGAGGAATATTACCTGTTGTTAAACAAATTGATACTTTAGCTGGTGAGTTTCCTGCCAAAACCAATTATCTTTATATGACTTATAATGGTACTGAAAATGATATAATTCCTGAACGTGATGGAAAATCAGTTGTTGTTCTTGGATCAGGTGCATATAGAATTGGTAGTAGTGTTGAATTTGATTGGTGCTCAGTAAATGCAGCAAATACTATCAGAAGCAGTAACTTAAGATCAATTATGATTAATTTCAATCCTGAAACTGTTAGTACTGATTATGATATTTGCGATAAGTTATATTTTGATGAATTAACTTATGAACGAGTAATGGACATTATTGATTTTGAAGCACCTAGTGGAACAATTGTTTCAATGGGTGGTCAAATTCCGAATAATCTTGCAATGAAACTTCATAAAAACGGTGCAGCAATTTTAGGAACTACACCTCATTCAATTGATATGGCTGAGAATAGACATAAATTTTCTGAGTTATTAGATAAATTGGAAATTGACCAGCCCCAATGGAAAGAATTAACTGATATTGCTGAAATTCTTACTTTTGCGGAAGATGTTGGTTATCCTTTATTAGTTAGACCATCTTATGTTCTTTCAGGTTCTTCAATGAACATTGTTTCTAATGCCCACGAATTACAAAAATTCCTTGAATTAGCTGTTTCTGTTTCAAAAGAATACCCAGTTGTTGTTTCTAAATTCATTGAAGAAGCAAAAGAAATCGAAATGGATGCTGTTGCTAATAATGGAGAAATATTGGCTTATGCTATTTCTGAACACGTTGAATTTGCTGGTGTGCATTCTGGGGACGCTACAATGCTTTTCCCGCCACAAAAGGTGTATGTTGAAACAACAAGAAGGATTAAAAAGATTACAAGCCAAATCGCAAAAGAATTGAATTTAACAGGACCTTTCAATATTCAATTTTTAGCAAAAGATAATGATGTTAAAGTAATTGAATGCAATGTTCGTGCTTCTCGTTCATTTCCATTTGTTTCTAAAGTTTTAAAATCAAATTTAATTGAATTAGCAACTAAAGCAATTTTAGGTCAAAATCCAGAGAAACCAAATAAATCTCTATTTGATCTTGATTATATTGGTGTTAAAGCTCCTCAATTTTCATTTTCTAGATTACATCACGCTGATCCTGTACTTGGTGTTGAAATGGCTTCAACTGGGGAAGTGGGATGCTTAGGAGAAAATTATTATGAAGCAATTTTAAGTTCAATGATTTCAGTTGGTTATAATATTCCTAAGAAGAATATTTTAGTATCAGGTGGACCAACTAGATCTAAAACAGAATTAGTTACAAGTGTTAAATTACTTGTAAGTAAAGGTTATAATGTTTATACAACAGGTGGAACTTATGAGTTCTTATTAAAGGCTGGTGTTGAAACAATAAGAATCTACCGTCCTGACGAAAATAACCAACCAGAAATTCTTGATTATATTAGACATAAGAAGCTTGATTTGATAATAAATATCCCTAAGGATTTAGCTGAATCTGAACTTGAAAAAGATTATTTAATCCGTAGAAATGCAATTGATGGCAATATTCCATTGATTACAAATGCAAGATTAGCAAGTGCTTTTATTTATGCATTTTGCAAAATGAGTATAGATGACATTGCTATTAAAAGCTGGCAGGAAATGTAATCTTAATTACTAATTTCTAATTTATTATTACATCAAATCCCGTCAAATGGCGGGATTTTTTCTTCCTGTAGAACATGCTTTAGCTTGTTCATTTGCGAAGTAATTAAAAAAGCACAACCTAAAGGATGTGCTACCCAAAAAAATTCCTTCCAATAATTCCAATATTTTTCCTAATTTAAAAAACCTTATTTTATCCTCAACCTTAGTAGAAAGATTTTAACACATTTAAATTTAACCTTATTAATAAGGTTATGTTTCTTGAAAATTATGGTTTCTACTAAGGTTATTTAAATATATAAGGTTTTATTTTATTTATAAAAAATTATTCCTATGCCATTTTCCCAATATTTTTCCTATTTTGCAATGAATTTTATTCTCGATTATTGGGATTTTATTATGAAAATGAAATTGGTTACTAATATTTTATTTGTTATTACTTCAATTTTTCTAAATTCTTGTTATAGTAATTATTATGAAAATCATTTTAATAAATTCGATGATAATGAAAAGATTAAGAAATCTGATTCAATTTTTGTTGGTAATTTGATAAATCAAAATTCAGAAATTTCCAGTAGTTTTACATATATTATATTCAATAATTTCAAAGAACTTAAATTTTGCACATTCATAAATCCAGATTCAGTAAATAAAATCTTATTAAATAATAAAATCTACGCTTTACCAATAAGTTTTCCCAAAGAACTTTGTGCAGATTTGTTAAAAATTCTAAAAACAAGATATTACTTAAATTCATATTTAAATGATTATATTATTCCTACTATTGATACTGATGGTTACTTAAGATTGCAATTGGATTTATATGACC
>CAIWET010000507.1 GCA_903911805.1 uncultured Ignavibacteria bacterium
ATTTTTGAAATTTTAAAAATTCATTAAGAAATCAGCTGTCTCTTATAGAGCAAAATCGCTGAAACCAAGTAGTATAGATAATCAAAAAAGATTAAACTACATAAGGCTGAAAATTAGCTTAGAGACAACTATCTGTATAAAGGGTAAAACACCTTGATTTGTTTAAAAAAATAAACAAATATTGAAATTGATGAAAAGAAATAGGAGAAATGAAATATGAAAAATAATAATTTAAAAGATTTGGTCAAAACAAATACAGAATTTTCATTGGATAATTCATCCAAAATGATTACTTCTGCAGATATTTATTGGCAAAAATGCTTAGATATTATTAAAGATAACATTACATCCCAAGTTTTCAATACTTGGTTCAAACCCATTTCTGCAATCAAATATGAAAACCACGTTTTAACTGTAAAAGTACCAAGTCAGTTTTTCTGTGAATGGATAGAAGAACATTATTATCCTTTACTTCAGAAAACAATTCTTAAAATAATGGGTGATACCGCAAAATTAGAATATCAAGTTGTAATTGATGATAACCACGAATCTCTTCAGCAACGTACTATGAAGTTACCTGCTTTTAGGAATCCACCTCCTTCTAATCAAAACCAATTACCGTTTGCAGTTTCTAATCCAGTTGTGCAAGATTTTCCCTCATATTTAAATAACAGATATACTTTTAATAATTTTATAAATGGTGATTCTAATCAATTAGCTTATTCTGCTGCAATGGCTGTGGCTGATAACCCAGGTAAAACCCGCTATAATCCATTATTTATTTATGGAGGCTCTGGACTTGGCAAAACTCATTTAGCTCAAGCTATTGGCAATTATATCATAAATAAGAACAAGAACCTAAGATTATTATATACAACTAGTGAAAGATTCACTGTAGAATACATAAATGCTATTCAAAATAATAAAGCTAACGATTTTATTGCTTTTTATCGCAGTATTGATGTTTTAATTATTGATGATATTCAATTCTTTGCTGGCAAAGAAAAAACTATGGATAACTTTTTCCATACTTTTAATTCTTTACATCAGGAAAGCAAACAAATTATCCTCACTTCAGATCGTTCTTTAAAAGATCTAAAAGATATTGACGATAGATTGATTTCTCGTTTCCAATGGGGCTTAGTTGCTGATATTCAGATGCCTGATCTTGAAATGAGAATGGCTATTACTCAGAAAAAATCTGCTGATGAAGGATTAACACTTCCTTATGAAATCATTGAATATATTGCCAAAAATGTTTCTACTTCAATTAGAGTAATCGAAGGAACATTAATAAAATTATTAGCAAGCACAACACTTGATAATAGAGAATTAAATTTAAATTTAGTTAAAGAGATAATACACGGCACTACTTCTATCGAAGCCAAACCACTAACAATTGATGAAATCAAAAGAAATGTTTCTGTATATTATAATATTTCAAATGAAATAATTGAATCAAAATCTAGAAAACACGAAATTGCTTTAGCTAGACAAATGGCAATTTATCTGACAAAGCAATTAACAACATTATCATTGAAAACTATTGGTTCTTATTTCGGCAATAGAGATCACACAACAATTCTTCATTCTTGTCAGACTATTGAAAATTATTTAGTAACTGATAAAAATGTTAAAAAAGATTTTGAAACGCTTTTCGAAAAACTAAAAACTTATCAATCATAAAAAAAAAGGGAGTTAATTAACTCCCTTTTTTATTGTAAAATTTGATTCTTTTTAATTAGTCTTAGTCCAATTTTGAGATTCAATAAATTTATCTAAATAATTTTCTAAATCTTTCAATTTTTTGGGTGCACCGTAATAATCCTCAACTTCTTTAATTCTTCCATCTTTACTAATGGTAATAAAAGTAGTAGGTAAATCTGTAATTGTGTCAGTATATTTATCTTCTAAACTCCAAAAATCAATTTTTTCGAAATAATAAAGAATATCATTGAATTCTCTTCCTGAGATTGAGGCTTCAAATGATCCAATATTCTTTACATTAGCAAGACCGTTATATAACATTTTGCCGTCGTTTGTAATAATTAAATTAAATGTAGCACAAGCTCCAAAGCAACCAGTTTTTTTGTATTTAATTAAAATACCATTATTTTCTGCTTTTACAATTTCTTTTTTAGCAACATTCTCTTTCTTTTCAGAATTATGACAACAAGAAACAAAAGCAAGTGACACGAACAATAATATAAAGTACTTCATAATTTTTACCCCTCAAAAAAAAAGCTGAGCAAGCTCAGCTTATTTATTATTAATCTTCAGAAATTTCCGATCTCTCTTCAATCCTTAACTTGTCGTCCATTATTTCTCTCATCGCGATGAAAGTAGGCTTAGGAATATTATCAAATTCTCTACTAATTGCGATCTGATCATAATTAGCAACATCAGTTTCGGCATTCAAATCAATAACATCAGCAAGACGTTCATTTAATTCAAATTTGATATAATCGTTAATTTGACGTGCACGCATACCCATTGCTACCACTGATTTATAGATAACTCCTTTTTCAGATTCTTTCATTCTTACTACAATCGGATTTACGTACTGGTAAGTTTCAAATGTTTTTGCCATAATCTTTCAAATATAATTTAAAATACAGTTTACAAAAATACTAACTTATTTTCTAATAACAAAATACGAATTAGATAAAAAAAAATTTCTTTAAATTAAAAAATATTTGTAATTTGAATAATATTAATTTGGGAGTTTTATGCAAAAGTTATATTATTCGATAAGTGAAGTAAGCGAAATAGTCGCGGAAGAGCAGCATATACTACGTTATTGGGAAAAAGAATTCAATCTTTTAAAGCCCAAAAAGAATCGTAGTGGAAATAGAACCTATTCAGAAAAAGATTTACAAATGATTAAATCTATTAAAAAATTTATTCGTGAGGAAAAACTTTCTTTAAAAGGTGCAAAAGAGCAACTAGCAAAATCTTTTGGAAATTCAGTAGAATCTTTAACTATTTCAAATCTTGAAAAACCTTTATCGTCTTCTAACGTATTAGTGAATAAGTCGGAAAATAATAATCAAGTTTTGTTACAGTTTATTGATTTCCTAAAAGATTTGAAAAAACAAATTATATTATAATAAGGAGAGTTTTTATGAAAAAAGTTCTATGGTTAATTCCACTCGTGTGCTTATTTTTTGTAACATCTTGTTCAGATGATACAACTACACCTACAACAGCAGTAAATTATTTGCCTACAACAGTTGGTTCAAATTGGATTTTTGAAAATTATATTTTGGATTCAACCAATTCCAGAGTTAATGCTTCAAGTCCAGTTATTGATTCTATGGTTGTTGCTGGTACTGAAGTAAAATTAGCTCAAACAGCTACAGTATTCCAACATTATACTAATACAAATAAAGCTGGTTATGTAGTTGGAAACAAATGGTATTTTTATTCAGCTAATGAGAATGTATATGTTTATTCAGGTCTATTTAATGAGTTATTAGGTCTTGATAAATTTCCAGTAAAATTACCATTTACAATTGATGAAAAATGGATGACTTTAATTGATGCAAACAATACAACTTGGAATTTACATACAAAAGATATTGCAAATGATACAATTGATTATGGTGGAACAAAATATCCATTTTCAGGAAGTTTCAAAATCGATGCAACCAAACAAGCTAAAGAAGATTTAACAATTGGCTCTACTAAATTGAATTGCCAAAAAATAAATTATCTTTTCTCAATAAGTGGAAAAGTTAAATATGGATTTTTTGAAATTCCTATAA
>CAIWET010000508.1 GCA_903911805.1 uncultured Ignavibacteria bacterium
AGTGCATCGCCTAGCCCCCTCTTGATAGAGGGGGAATTAGGAAAAAGATGGATTCCTCATTTCATTCGGAATGACAAATGAAATTAATTAACGCTATCCTTCACTTCGTTCAGGATGACAGCAATTGAAGAAAGACACACAGCAGTGCGTCTCTACAAATGAAATAAATTCTTTTCTTTAAGTCCCTCCCTTCAAGGGGAGGGATTTAGGGTGGGGTTTGTCGAGGTCGTTTTATTATACCTAGATTCCTGCTTTTGCAATAATGACTTCACGAATAAGATAAGACATTAATCGAATTTTTTATCCAATTATATCAAAGCCAGTGTATTTTCTTAATGCTTCAGGAACAACAATTTTTCCATCTTGGTAATAATTTTCAATTATTGCTACCATCAATCTTGATGTTGCTAATCCTGAGCCATTCAAAGTATGAACAAATTCAGGTTTATCATTTGGAGTTCTCTTAAATTTGATTTGAGCTCTTCTTGCTTGGAAATCTTCAAAATTTGAACAGCTCGATGCCTCTAACCATTTGTCTTCAGCTGGTGACCAAACTTCTAAATCATAAGTCTTTGCACTTGAAAAACTGGTATCTCCAGAACATAATAATAATACTCTATAAGTAATATTCAATGATTGAAGGATTTTTTCAACATCATTTACTAATAATTCTAATTCATCATAAGAATTATCAGGTTTTGAGAATTTTACTAATTCCACTTTATTGAATTGATGAACTCTTAAAAATCCTCGTGAATCTTTTCCATAACTTCCAGCTTCTCTTCTAAAACAAGGAGTATAACCGCAATATTTCATAGTAAGGTCTTCAACCTTTAATGTTTCTTGAGCGTGAAAATTTGTAATAGGAACTTCTGCAGTTGGAATCAAATACATATTATCTTTTTCGCAGAAATACATATCGTCAACCATTTTTGGTAATTGTCCAGTTCCATACATTGTTTGAGGGGTTACAATCAAAGGAGTCATCATTTCTGTATAACCGTGATTATTAATATGATAATCAAGCATATAATTGATTAAAGCTCTTTCTAAAGCAGCCCCTTTACCAACATAATAAGCAAATCCAGCTCCGGCAACTTTAGCACCACGTTCAAAATCAATGATTCCTAATTTTTTTGTGATTTCAAGATGATTTTCTGCGATTTTATCTTTTTTCTCGCCCCACACTCTAACTTCAAGATTGTCATCAGCAGATTTACCAATTGGAACTGATAAGTGAACCATATTCGGAATTCTTCCTAAATAATTGGATTGCTCTTCTACAACTTTTCTTAAATCATCGTCGAGTTCTTTAATTCTATCAGAAACTTCTTTCATCTGTGCGATTTTATCGTCAGCATTTTCTTTATTCTTTTTTAGAGTTGCAATTTCATTAGTAACAACATTTCTTTTATTTTTTAGTGCTTCAACTTCTTGAATAATTTCTCTTCTTTTTAAATCAGCATTAATAATTACATTTAAATCAGCAGATTCATTTTTATTTGCGATATTTTCTCTAACTTTATCAACATTTTCTCTGATAAATTTAATATCTAACATTTTAACCTCAAAAATTAATAAATTTAATATTTTATTTTTCAAAATTACG
>CAIWET010000509.1 GCA_903911805.1 uncultured Ignavibacteria bacterium
TAATATATTTTTTTATTTTTGCTTATATTAAAAAACAAATTAACGGAAAAAATTTGAAAGAATTATTAAAAAGAGTTATAGTTGCAATAATTGGGATACCATTATTTGTATTTTCTATATTCCAGGGCGGAGCAATTTTGTTTATTTTAGTTATAATAATTTCAACATTAGCTCTTTATGAATTTTATAATTTATTTGATCAACTAGAAATTTATCCTCATAAAGTCACTGGATTAGTGTTTAATGTATTATTAATTTCGACATTTTTTGTTTGTAAACCCAGTGATCCAATAGCGTTTCAATATTTATTTTTGGAATTAGTATTATTCTCACTTTTAATTGTTGGAAGTGAATTATGGTCAAAAAATCATAAACCACTATATAATACGACTTCCACAATAGCAGGAGTAATTTATATATCTTTATCCTTTGTTTCATTTTTGGCATTAAGAAATATTTTTAATACTTCCTACTGTGACTCATCTATCCACTGTAGTAATCAAGCATTCTTTAATAATTTTGGTGTAAATTTTTCAAATAGTGATAATTATTCTGCCTGGATATTAATGATAACATTGATTTCAATTTGGGTTTGCGACACATTTGCATACTTTTTTGGTAAGAGTTTTGGAAAACATAAAATTTATCCAAAAATTAGTCCAAAAAAATCATGGGAAGGCTCTATTGCTGGATTTGTTGGAGCAATTTTAGCATTCGCTATTTTAGTTCATTTTCTTATTCCAGGATTTCCAATATATCATGCAATAATTCTTGGAGCATTGTCTGGTTCTATTGGTCAAATTGGGGATCTAGCAGAATCTCAATTCAAAAGAGAAGCAGGAGTTAAGGACAGTTCAAATATTTTACCTGGACACGGTGGAATCTTTGATAGATTTGATAGTATAATTTTTGTTGTGCCTGTTGTATATATTTATTTATCAATTATTAAAGTATTAAATTAATGACAATTACTGAATTTATAGCAAAAACTGATAGTTTTATTAGACCAGCTGTTTCATTTTTGAATCCCAAGTTGTCAATTCATTTTTATTCTTATTTTAGGAAATTATTTCTAGAACAATTGATGATGGAATCAGGGTTTAAATATAATATCAGCCCAAAAAACTCAGTTAAGTTATGGGATATAGATTTTCAATCGCCTGTATTCAATGCTGCAGGTATGTTTAAAAATGGAAATGGATATTATACTGTAGCAAGTCAAGGAGCTGGAGCTTTTTTAGCAGGTACATCCACAGAAAAACGAAGAGAAGGTAATACTAAATTAGGAATTAAACATCCTTTTGCACCTTACCCACATTCATTTGTAGCTTCAAATTGGATGGGTTTACCAAATGATGGGCATTTAGAAATTGCAAAAAAATTAAATGAAATTGATAAAATCAAAGGTTGTCCAGTTGGAATTAGTTTAAGTGCAACACCTGAAGACCACGGGTTAAAAGCACTAAATGGATTATTACTTGGATTAAAAGCCTTTGACAAAGCGAATGTAGACTTTATTGAAATAAACGAAAGCTGCCCTAACGTTGTTCACGATGTTGAGATATCAGAAAGTGGTTTAGATAAGAATTTAGTGGATAGAATTGAATTCATTAATAAAGAGTTTATTAAAAAGCAAAAAAGATATATACCAGTTATTATAAAATTGAGTAATGATACTTCAATGGAACAAGTAGAACCCATGGTTGATCTATTATTGAATAATAACTTCTCTGGTATAAACTTTGGAAATACTTCAATAAATTATGAAGTTGTAAATAATTATATTCATTCTGATGATTGGAAATTATATAAATTTTTTACATCAAATTTTGGAGGTGGTATTAGTGGATTTCCTTTGAAAAAATCTTCATTGGAGTTATGTACTGAGGTTAACAGAATTTTATCGTCTAAAATATTAACTCAAGAATTTAATGTAATAAGAACTGGTGGAGTCTTCGAAAAAAGAGATTTAGATATTTCAAAAAATCGTGGTATTAAACTAAATCAGTGGTACACAGGATATTTTGAAGCATTTTCAAAATATGGACACGCCTTATATAAAGAGATTTTATCGCAAAATGCATAAAAAAAGGGGATTAAAAAATCCCCTTTTTTGTAAAATTATTTTCCTAGCATATCATTTTTAACATCATTGTCTCGTGGATCGCTACCAATCCAAATTCCTGCGAGAGCTTTTGCAAATCCAGCTCCAGGAATTACTCCTTGAACTTTCCAATTTATTATTATTTTTGTTCCTTCACCTGGAACATATTCAAATTGATAAGTATCATTCTCATTATAAGTTCCTTTGAAATAACTCATAAATGTTTCAAATTCCTTTTGCAAAGGAGCAACATTTCCACCAGTACTTTTATGAAATCCTTCTTTCCATGCTTCTTTGATTTTATCATCAGTTACTCCATTATGAATAAAATGAATTCTGATTGCATAAGGTTTATTGTTTAGTATTGCATTTGCGTCACTTGTTTTGGATTCAGTAAAAAGTCCAATTGCATATACTTTGAAAAGAAATTTTTTAATTACCCCGCCACCATTAAAAACTAAGTTATATTTACCAATTTTTAAATTATCAGGGAATTCCTTACCTGCAATGCTTTTTGAAAACATTGAAGCAGTTAATCCAAAAAATACAGCTAATAAAAGAAATTTTTTCATAAAACACCTCTTCGAATTAATTAATACTTATACTGATTTATCATTTCCCAAGATTGTTTGGTCTTAATAAAATCATTGAATACTTCTTGTTTAACTTTACCAGTAAATTTGATTTCATAATTTAAATTTAACGATCTCATAAGTCCTCTAGGACCAAATACCATATCATATTTTCCAACACCTTCTGCTTTAGTAATATTAACTAAAAAATCTTTGAATCCGTAAAATCTTACTGGATCTTTAATAGTATTGAACTTAGTAGATTCACCCATTATTCTAAAAACACCATTATTGATATTAACTATTTTAGCTTTAGATGAATCAAGACAAGTGATATTCATTACCTGGAATTCCATAAAGCTTTTCCAAGCAGAATCAATACAAACTTGACTGATTGGGAAGGATATTTTTTTTGCATCACTAATAGATGCTAATCTCGATTTAGAAATCCCATCTAACCAAAGATGAGTTTGTAAGGAATCTAATGTTCCTTTACTTTCAACAACCACATAATTCTTTAGCCAATCCAAGCTTTCACCTTCAATTTTAACAATTTCTCCATAAGGTGAATAAGTTATATTATATTCTTTACCAAGAGGAACAACTGTGTTTTTTAAATCTTCAAATGAAACCGGACTAGGCTTTTCATCTTGAGAATTATATTCATAAACTTCATTATCTTCAGTAAATTTATAATTTAAAGAATCTATTGATATTTCAAAAGTTGAAAATCCCTCTTCAGCTGTATTGGGTACTTTGAGTGTGTAATAAAATATTGATTCTCTTTTGAATTTTCTAGTAGAGCTGTCGCTCAATATTCTAGTTACATCAGATACTTCAATAAATTTATAATTTGTTAAAGTGTTTCTGTTCATATTCATTTTAAGAGTGAATTTAGGAGATTCAATTGATTTATCCTGTTGTGAGTAGGAAGAATAAACTCCAAAAATCAATATAAATATTAAAAACTTATTAAAAGACATTATTTTTTCTCCTTAGAAAAATTAAAAATAGCCCAAGCGGCTAAAGTCATACCATCCCAAATTTCACCGGATGATATCATTTGATTGATTTGATTATATGATAATTCAATAATTTCAATTTGCTCTGTTTCATCTAAATTCTGTTGCTTTAATTCTAAATCAGTAGCTAAATATACAGAACAAATCTCGTTTGTAACTCCATTAAAAGGATTAAATTCACCAATTTTTGTAATATTATTTGTGAAATATCCTGTTTCTTCTGATAATTCATTAATTGCATTTTGCAATGATGACAAATCAGTTTTTTGCCCTCCACCAGGGAATTCAATAGAAATTTTTTTATTTAAATAGCGGTATTGCTTAGTGAGAATATAATTGTTTTTATCATTTTTAGGGATAACAAAAGTAGAACCAGGTGTATTAACAAAATAATAATTATATATCTTACCATTCGATAAAGCATATTCATCAATATGATATTCCCAATAAGGATTCTTATCGATTAATTTATTTGATATTGTTTTTTGTTCTTCAATCATATTAATTCATTGACAAAAAAATTGAGCTATCTGAGTTCTTGAGTATTTTAGCTTTTTTATAATATTCTGACCACCAAAAATCAAAATACATCCAAGCATCTAAAATATCAACATTTCTATTTGGAAAAGCAATCCATATTTCAGTTAATTCATTCAATTTTTCAGTAATTGTCGATTTAATATTTAATTCCTCCCCTGCGGAAGAAATTTTTATATCAGGTAAAATTTCAAGAATTTTATTTAAAAAGTCCAAAATCTTTTTAAAAGTATCAAAAATTGCTGGACTTATAGTTTCTTGTTCTTCCACAACCGGAATTACTTGTCCGGTTGTGGAGATAATTTTATTTACCAAATCAATATTATTCTCTAAAAAAAAGAATTTTTCCATTATTTAATATTATATCTAATAAGATTTTGTTCAGTTCCATTCATACTTTGTTCCATTAAACCCTGAACAGATAATTTTTGTGATTGGAAATAAATTTTAACTAAACCAACTTTATCAGCATACCACATACTGCAATTACCAGATAAAGTTATAGGAATTTCAAAAAA
>CAIWET010000510.1 GCA_903911805.1 uncultured Ignavibacteria bacterium
AAAAAAGAAAAATTTTAATAATATAGATGAATATAAAATATTAGAGAATAATGATGTATATTTGTCAAATCCTTATCCAATGCCATCAAATGGGAATTTTACTGTAAATCTATTTTGGAATCAGCTTTTTAAAGTTGAAGATATTAAATTTAAATTAACCAATGTTTTAGGAATTGATTGTACAAATTTCTTATCAAGTCAACTTACAAAAATTAATAAATATTCTGGAGTTCTAGAAATTAATATAACTAAATTAAATAAAGGATTTTATATATTAAGTTGTAATATTGATGGTAAAGTATTTTCAAAGCCAATAATTATTGAATAATTTGCTTGTAATTTGTTGTTGAAACAATCTAGTTTTTTTCTTACTTCTCCTTAATTTTGAAGGAGTGTCCGTTAGGGCGGGGTATTTCTTTCTTGCAAAAACGTAAAATTGATTCTTCGCTTTGCTCAGAATGACGGCATCGATTATGAGACGCACAGCAGTGCGTCTCTAAATGGTTCAATATTTTCACACAGACAAGAATGTCTGTGCTGCTTCTTCAAGTCCCTATCCTTTGGAGAGGGATTTAGGGAGAGGTCTCAAGTAGATTCCTGCTTTGCGGTAATAACACTTCGAATTTTATATCGTAGATGCCGCATCAAGTGCGGCATGACATACAAAAATTACAACATATTTACTTCCCCTACTTGCCAATGAGGGCTTTTAAAAAAAAAGCTCATTCAGAAATGAATGAGCTTTTTTCGATAATCAAGCTGAGCGCTTGTACTACTATATTACAAGTTATATGATTAATTTTATAATTTTTGGAATTCGAATAAAGGGGTGCCTTTGTTTCCGCTGTCATCATAAAAATCCATAAAATGGAGTTTATAATAAAATCCTGAAATTCCTTTTACTATATAAATTATATCTGGTGTTACTTTATAAGTATTTGCGTTCAAATCAAAATACTTCCAATCGTGCCCAACTGAATTGGTATTTTTGGATAATTTAATTGTATCCAAAACTCTTGCATCTATAGTAGCAAAATCTGCGTGTCTAATCATTGCGCCTTCAGCTCCATTTGGATTTAAATATGCTCCTACAACGCTGTACCACATACTATCTCCAAGGCTTGTATAGAGCAATTCGGTGTATTTTGTAAAAACCACATCCCAAGTTACTTTAGGTGGCTCTATTTGAAGCGTTTTACCTGTTTTTTCAAACGAAAGATAAGTATAGTTATAAAGATTGTCTTTTGTTGTTGTGTACTCGTGAGAGACATTATCCTTCAAATTTGCATATACAACTTTATAAGTTTTATAATCATAATCTAAAATTTGGAATTTCACATTTCCCAGCTTTTTACCAATTTCGTTTGTACCTCTATCAACAATATAAACTTTTCCCAAGCTTATTACTTTGCCATCTTTTACTTCCCACCAATTATGAAAAGCGGCAGAATCCAAATTTCCAGAAGGTCTGTCAAATATCCATTGTTCTTCGGTTAATGCGTTCAAATCAGTTGTAGTAATATCTGCAAATGCTTTAAAACCCATATCTGCAATTTTCATAAATTTCGAGGTATTAAGAACAATATCATTTGATGAATCTTTGCAAGAAAAAGCTATATCCCAAGCATAAATTTCATTGGTTAGCAGGTACTTATTTTGGTCGAAACTAAAAAAGACTTGCTCGGTGTAATTAGGTCCTAATGTGACTTTTGAGGATAAAATTCCTCCTCTATCGTAAGCTTTAACTGGGTTTTCGTCAGGTATGCAAGAAACAACTGAAATTAAAACAAATATATATAAAATGTATTTAATCATTATAAAACCTTAATTTTTAGATTTACGAAAAATGATCTGCCCCAACCAATTGGGAAAGAGCTACTCGCAGTGTGAACACCACCGGAAGAAGATATTGTTGATTGAATATCTTTTATATCAAATAAATTCTTTACACCAGCTGAGATGTCAAATATATCAAATAGTTTTTTTGAAACATTGAAATCCATCATATTATAATCTTCAATGAAGTATTCTGTTACTACATTGTCCTTAATCATAAATGATGGCATTCTGCCTGTATATTTATAATAAATACTGAATTTTGTATCGATTAATGGCCAAGTGTAATCAAAGTTTAAAGTTAATTCTTTTGCGAAATTAAATTCAGGAATTCCTAAAGAGTCAGCTTCGCTATTCATTCTGCCAATATATGCAAAAATCAAGGATGTAGAAATATTTTCTCTGAAATATTTGAATGTAAGATTAGAACCAACTGTTTCATATTTTCCAATATTAACATTTTTATATAACACATCGGTAATAGATGCTAATGTAATCATATCGAAAATGCTGTTATAAAAGAATTTTGGCTCAATTCCGAAATAATAGCTATTATCGCTCATTTTGAAATTGAAACTTACATTGTAACTATCCGATTTTTCAGCTTTTAAGCTTTCATTGCCATAAATATTATGATTGATATCAACAAATAAATAGAATAATTCTTTGATTGATGGTGCTCTGAATCCTTTTGCATAGGAAGCTCTCATAGTAATATATTTATTAATATCGTATTTAAAATTAAGTGCTGGAACTAATGGTGCATCATAAATACTATTTTTAATAAATCTAATTGAAGGTTGAATTGTCATACTTGAAATTGGTTCGTATTGAACGCTCAAAAATGCTGCATAATCTGAAATTGATTGTTTGTCATCTTTGATTTTTTTACCTTCGGCAATGTCCATATTCAAATCTAAACCAATTTGATAATTCAAATTATCAAATAATTTATCGTGACTAAATACTGGGCGAAACATTACAGTATAAAAATTGGAAGTATCCTGATCGCTCGGTACATCGGTCAATTTTTCGTTCAATGTTAACATATCTTTAAAGAAAGTATTTTTTACTCTATGATAATACGAAAAAGCTGATGTAATATCCACAAATTGATTTTTATTAATTTTGCCATTATACATCAAAGAATTTGTTAATCTATTAGTATAATATTTATCATCAAAAGCAGATTCAAAATATGGTGCTCTTAATTCGCCTCTATTCAAAACATTTTCTCTAAAATATGCTCCTTGATATTTGATTGAATGATTCTCAAAATTATATGAACTCTGAAGATTTGCATAATATTGCTCTTTTGGATTCCATTTAATATTTCTATTAGTGTCATTTCTATCATAACCTTGGAATAAATCTCTACCACCATTTATTAAAAAATTCAAACCACCAATTGAATAATTTCCAGACGCATTTAAATTATATGTTCCAACTGATTCAAAATAAGATGTGAGGTCAATTTCACTTTTTTCGCAATTTGGGTCTTTAGAAATCAAATTGATTACTCCGCCAAGTGCATCGGAACCATAAATCGATGACATTGGTCCTTCGATAATTTCAACTCTTTTTACATTGTTCAAATTAATCTGACTGACGTCAATATTACCATTAAGTCTTCCGATAAGTGGAACACCATCAATCATAATTTTAATATTTTCGCCAGTAATACCATTAATATTTATGCTACTTCCCAAAACGTTGTCTTGGTCAATTCTGATATTAGATTCAGTTAGTAACAGCTCTCTTAATGTTGATGCAGCTTGCATTTCAATCTTTTCCTGATTGATAACCTTAATGTCATAAACAGATTTTTGAGCAGACATTGGTTTGAAATTACCTGTGACAATAATTTCATCCATTTCGATATCTTTATAAGATAAATAATATGTTTTATCTATATTTGACACTGTATCAACTAAATTATGATATCCGATAAAAGTAATAAATACTTGGGTTTTTCCTGTATATGGGTTTACAGCTTTACCGGCTTTATCAGTTTTTCTTACCGTTTTTGCATTTGACGATAGTGAACTAAAATGCACACTCGCCTCTTGCAAAGGTTTTTTGGAGAGTGCGTCAAGCACAATAATTGTTCCTTCGGAATAAGCGGCAAATTCAACCAAAAACATTAATAATACTAAAAGTATAATTCTTTTTTTCATTTTATTCAATGAGTCATTTATTAATATACACTCTATTTTTTTAAAGAAAAGCGCCATCTAAAATAATCGAGATGACGCTTATTATATTGACAACCTGATTAATTTGATTTAAAAATTATTATTTTATTATAACTTTTTTCATCAAATTAGTGTTTGCAAATTCAAATACCATGAAATATTCACCTGAAGAAATATCACTTAATGAAATTTCAAAATTGCCACTTGAGTAATCTTGATTTGCATTAATTACATTTACTAAATTTCCAGCTGTATTGAATAATCTGATTGATCTGATTGACTGGTCTTTATAATCACCTAAATCAATAGTTATTTTTGAACTTTTTTCAACTACTGAAGGGAAGATATTTAAGCTGCTTAATAATTTTTCATCAACTGAAGTTGCGCCACCATTCAAATCAAATACGATTCTTCCTGTTGAGCTACCTGCAAATTCTTTGAAAACTATTTTTTGAATCAAAGGATTTGTTGCTCCAGTTTCTTCGAAAGTAGTAAAGTAAGAAACGCTATCTACTATTTTATATGAAGCTGTTGCATTGATGAATTTTTTCCAACCTGAGCCAATTTCAGTGATTTTTGAAGAATAATCTTCATCCGTAATCACTGGTGCGTTGCTATTTGAAGTTGGTACTCCTTTAACAATTGCAGTTCTATAAAGTGGATGAGTTCTAACGCCAGTAACTGTATAAGGAGTAGGAGTTCCTGTTCCCATATCAATTAAGTCAGTATATTTGCTAAATATTAAGTCCCATTGGTCGTAACTTGGTTCTCTATCAACCATTGTTGTTGTTGCCATATCCATATAGATATATAATTTGCTGGAATAATCTGATTTTTTTATGATTTTCTTTACTTCATTTGCACCGTCTAAGTCAGCGATAAGAACAGTGTAAATGCCACCAAGTAAACTTTCAATCATAATTTTTTTGTAAGATGATGCACTCAATTTGATAACAAATACTTTGCTACCAGCAATTGCGTGAGTTGACATATCATAGCTACCCCAACCGAAATCGCCATCATTCGAAAAGCCATCTAAACCAAGGTTGAATGCTCCAACGTCCCAGCTATCAATTGAATTATAGCCTCTTGTCCAAGTTGCAGCCATTCCTGTTGTGTCAATTGGAGAATCCCAAGAATCTCCATCACTATCTTTAACAACATATAAAGTTACGCCTTTTGCTGAATTTGTCCAAATACCTGCGTTTTGAGAATGTGTTAAAAATGCGATATCCCAGTTTGTTGTTGATTCTGTTTTTGCCACTCCAGTTTTGAAGCTAAACCAAACATCGTTTGCGTATGAACTTCCTAGAACTATTTCATTTTCTTTGGATATTAAATTTGAAAAGGCCATCATTAATGAAACCACTGCCAATGTAATTATTCTATTCATTTTTACCTCTGTAAAAAAATTAACAAAATTTATATTATGAATTTTTAATTTACTAAAAAATCATTTACAAAATTAAAAAAAATAATGTTAGTACAATGTAATTTTTTTTTTAGCTGTCAAATAAAATTTAGTTAATTACAATGAAATAGCTATGAATTATGTAATATTTCGTTTTAGTGGATTGCCTAATATCCTTCCATAATTAAAAACTTTAGAAATGTTCATTAAAACTAATATTTTTTATAGTTGCATTGTTTTAAAATGTATCATTTTAATTAAATGATTAACCAATGTCCTCATCATTAAGAAAATTCAAAAATATTTTTTACATCTTTAAGTCTTGCTTTGTTTAATAATTTTGTAAATATAATATGAAAAATACAATTAAATCAATAATAATAATCATTTTAATAAGCTCATTCCCATTATTTTCTACTCAAAAGTTTGAAACTTGCAAAGAACGAGCTGAATATTATCAAAAACTATACGGCAAGCTCTGCACTTCAGAGAAAATTACAGATAATTTCGGAAATGGCAACGAATTGCTTTATGGCACTCGCAATATGAGAACTGTTCTATATGGAATTGCATATCGTGGTGGTGCAAATAATTTTTATCATAAAACAGACAAAAGAGATAATAGCAATCCTTTGCCAAACGATGGATTGATGAATCTATCCAATCAGGGATTTTCTAAAGCAATCTATTTATACGATAAAAATTTTGACTCAGCTCCAAAAGAGATTATCAATCCTACAATTGATGATACTTTAGAATACATTAAACTATCAGGGACCGACCGAAAAACTGTTAGGAAAATTATGCTATTAGTATTAGAAACTATTACAAATCCTAGCAATGGACCAATTTATCTGCATTGTTGGAATGGTTGGCATCAATCAGGATATATTTCTTCAGCTATTTTGATGCAGTTTTGCAACCTTACAAATGACCAGGCACTTGAATATTGGATAAAAAATACTGACAAAAACCACAAGGGATATGACCACGTAAAAAAATTAGTAAAATCTTTTGAAAAATTTGACGATATAAAAATCGACAAAGCCACAAAAGCGCTTATTTGCCCTTGTATGAAATAAAAAATATTTCAAATTATTTTCCTGATTATTTTAATTGATATTTTGATAAATTTGTATAATTATTATTTAT
>CAIWET010000511.1 GCA_903911805.1 uncultured Ignavibacteria bacterium
TAAAGAAAAAATAATTGAAACTATATATAACCATGATAAAGAAAATATTATAACTTTATCAAATGAAATGTCCCTAAATCAAAAATTTGTAAAATTAAATGAAGATTTAAAAGAATTTTATTTTAATTCTGAAAATTTCAAGAATAATTTATATCCCTTGTTCCATTTCTATGCAACAAGGGATATGGATGTTAGAATAAAGTAAAAGTTTTAAATTGGTCATTAAATTAATTTTAATTATATTTGTTTTATTTATTAATTGTTGAATTATGCCAATATATAATATCACTAAAGAACTAACCATAGTCAAGGAATCACCTTTTAAATTAGAAAAAGATATGCAAAAATTAGTTGAGGCAAATCTTAGTCATTTACTTCATCTTCAATTTATTAGGTCTGAATTCACTATTAATAATTTTCGAATAGATACTTTGGCTTTCGATAAAGAGAACAAATTATTTATAATTATTGAATTTAAAAAAGATAAGAATTTTAGTGTGATTGATCAAGGATATGCCTATTTGTCTTTAATGTTAAACAATAAAGCAGATTTTATTTTAGAATTTAATGAGACCCAACAAGAAACATTAAAAAGAAATGATGTTGAATGGTCTCAATCCAAAGTTGTTTTTGTTTCACCTTCTTTTACTAATTATCAAAGAGAAGCAATTAATTTTAAAGATTTGCCTATTGAATTATGGGAAATAAAAAAATATGAGAATAATACAATTTTGTTTGATCAAATACAGAAAACTAAAGCTACTGAGAGTATAAAAACAATTTCAAGATCAAATGAATCTGAAGAATTAGTCAATAAGGAACTATCGTTTTTAGCGAAAGTGACCATTTACAAAAGGTTGACACTGAGATAAAAGAGTTTTATGATGTTATAAAAGAAAGAATATTAAATTTGCATGATAACATTACAATACATCCTAAAAAAATCACTATAGGGTTTAAAGCTGAAAATTCATATTTTTGCGATATAGCAATGAACAATAAAGGTCTTAAAATAATATTAAATTTAAAGAGTGGAGATTTAAATGATTCTAAAGGAGTTGCTAGAGATGTTTCAAATGTTGGACATTGGGGAAACGGCTCATATGAAATTAAAATCTCGGATTTAGAAGATATTGATTATATATTGAGTTTAATAAAACAATCTATTAGGAAAAATATTAATTAAATGTTTATAAAATTAAATTATGAAATATAATCCTGAAATACATCACCGTAAATCGATCAGAATAAAAGAGTATGATTATTCTCAATCCGGTTATTATTTCGTTACTATATGCGTTAAGAATAGATTGCAATTGTTTGGCAAAATTGAGAATGGAGAAATGATTTTGAATGAATTTGGGGTGATTGTTGAAGATATTTGGTTTGATTTGCCAAATCATATTTTAAATCTTCAATTGGATTATTATTATATTATGCCTAATCATCTCCATTGTATTTTTATTTTAAATGAAAATGTAGGGGCAGGTTCCAAACCTGCCCTGGATACAAGGGATTCAAAGAGGGCGGGTTTAGAACCCGCCCCTACCAAATTTCATGGTTTATCTGAAATTATTAGACAATTTAAAACATTTACATCCAAACAGATTAATATCCTTCGCAATACTCCCGGAGTGCCGATTTGGCAACGAAATTATTATGAACATATAATAAGAAATGAATAAGAATTGCATGAAATTAGAAAATATATTGAAAACAATCCTTTGAATTGGAATAGAGATGAATATAACTTGTTGTAGGGTCGCCACTTGCCATATCTCAACTTAATCCATAATTTATAATTCATTATTTCTTCAATTATCCCTCACTTCTCTCGTTTTTATCTACTTGTATTTTTCGTAATTAAGGATTGATTAATGGCTTCTTATCTGTTTACAGAATTTAAACCAAAATTAATAATTTAATATTTGTTTCGTTTATTAATTAAATATTAATTAAAGGATTATATGAAATACAATATAGAATATGAACAAGAAGATGACGGCAGGTGGATTGCTGAAATTCCATCATTGCCAGGAGCAATGGTTTATGGTGAAACTAAAGAAGAAGCTGCTAATAAAGTAATTTCATTAGCTTTAAAAGCTTTATCTGAAGAAATGTCAATGAAAGTAGAATTCCCATCATCACTAGAAGTATCTTTAGTATCTTAATGAATTGGCCATCAACCAAATCACGAAAGGTTCTTTCAGCTTTAATAAATATAGGTTGGGAACTTAAACGAACAAGTGGTTCACATAAAACATTAAGCAAAATAGGTTATAATAATTTTATTTTTGCATTTCACGACAATGAAGAAATTGGACCTAAAATGTTATCAAGAATTGCAAAACAAACTGGTTTAACACCAGAAGATTTATAAAATTTCAATTATCCCTCACTTCTCTCGTCTTTATTTACTTGTATTTTTTGTAATTAGGGATTGATTAATGGCTGCTTATCCTTTTAGTGAGATTGAACCAAAATGGCAGAAATTTTGGGACGAAAATAAGATTAATAAAATTGAAGATGATTTTTCTAAACCTAAGTATTATATACTAGATATGTTTCCTTATCCTTCTGGTGCTGGGTTGCATATCGGTCACCCTGAGGGATATACTGCAACTGATATTATCGGTCGCTATAAAAGGATGAAAGGCTTCAATGTGCTTCACCCAATGGGCTATGATGCTTTTGGTTTGCCAACTGAAAGATATTCAATGCAGACCGGCATTCACCCAAAAGAAGTTACTGCTAAAAATACCAAAAATTTCACCAATCAGCTTAAAGCTCTTGGCTTTGCTTATGATTGGGACCGCACTGTGAATACTACAGACGAAAGTTATTATAAATGGACTCAATGGATGTTTCTCAAAATTTATAATTCATATTTTGACGAAATTCTGCAAAAAGCTATGCCAATCGAGTTTCTCTCTATTCCTGAAAATCTCGTGTCTCAGGAAGAAATTGATGCCTATATCGATTCTCAGCGTTTGGCGTTTATTGCAATGATTCCTGTGAATTGGTGCGAAGAATTGGGAACAGTTCTTGCAAACGAAGAGTGCGACGAATGGCGCGAAAAAGGCTATACGGTAGAGCGTAAGCCAATGCGTCAATGGATGATTCGCATCACAAAATATGCTCAAAGATTGCTCGATGATTTGGAAATAGTTGAGTGGCCACATTCTACTAAAGAAATGCAGAAAAATTGGATAGGCAAAAGCGAAGGCGCTGAAATTGATTTCTTTGTTCCTTCAATCCAAAAAAATATTCGAGTTTTCACCACTCGCCCAGATACTCTTTTTGGTGCAACTTATATGGTTGTTGCTCCTGAGCACGGATTGGTGAATGAACTAACAACAGCGGACCAAAAAGCTGCAATAGAAGCTTATATCACTACTTCTTCGTTGAAATCAGATTTGGAAAGAACTGAATTAAACAAAGAAAAATCAGGTGTTTTCACTGGCTCTTATGCAATCAATCCAGCAACTGGTGCCGAAATTCCAATTTGGATTGCCGACTATGTTTTGGCTCACTATGGAACAGGTGCAATTATGGCTGTTCCTGGTCACGATTTACGTGATAATGAGTTTGCTCAAAAATACAGTTTACCAATTTTGAAAGTAGTTGAAAACAAAGAAAATCTTGATTTTGACGTAACAAAAGAAGCTTTTTGTGAGGATGGATATGCCGTTAATTCTGAAAAATCAGAAGTAAGCATAAATGGAAAGAATACTCCAGAAGCAAAATCGATTATTTCTAATTGGTTGGAAAACAAAGGTATTGGCAAAAAGAAAATCCAGTTCAAATTGAGAGATTGGCTTTTCTCACGCCAAAGATATTGGGGTGAACCAATGCCTATTATGTTCTTCGAGGACGGTACTCGTCGCGGACTTGATGAAGATGAATTACCGTTAGTTTTACCAAACGTTAAAGATTTCAAACCAGCCGGAACTGGTGAATCCCCATTAGCGAATGTGGAAGAATGGGTTAATTTTATTGATAAAAAAACTGGTAAAAAAGCAAGATACGAAACAAACACAATGCCTCAATGGGCTGGTAGCTGTTGGTATTATTTGAGATATATCGATCCACAAAATCCAGAGATTTTTGCTGCAAAAGACAAAGAAGAATATTGGATGGGAGATGGCGGAATTGACCTCTATGTAGGTGGAGCCGAGCACGCAGTACTTCATTTGCTTTATGCAAGATTTTGGCACAAAGTGTTATTCGATTATGGTGTAGTTTCTACTCCCGAGCCGTTTAAAAAGCTTTTCCATCAGGGATTGATTATGGGATTGAGCTATCGCAATAAAAACAATGTATTGATTCCAAATGACTTAGTAGAAAGCAAAGATGGAAAATTCTTTGATACAAGAAATGGTGAAGAATTAGAAGAAATAGTTGCAAAAATGTCAAAATCACTCAAAAATGTGATTAATCCTGACGACGTAATCAAAGATTTTGGAGCAGATTCATTGAGAATTTTCGAAATGTTTCTTGGTCCACTTGAAGCATCAAAACCTTGGTCAAAATCAGGAATCGAAGGAATTAATCGTTTCTTAAATCGTGCCTGGAGATTGATTGCAACCGAAGAAAGCACTCTTTCTGATTCAGTTCAGGATGTTCCAATGACTTCCGATCAGGAATTTGCATTGCATTGCACAATCAAGAAAATTGGCGAAGATATTGAAAACTTGAGTTTCAATACTGCTGTTTCTCAGATGATGATTTTTGTAAATGAGTTCACTTCTGCTGAAATCAAATCCAAAGAAGCGATGGAAAAATTCGTACTTTGTTTGGCACCATTTGCTCCACATCTTTGCGAAGAGCTTTGGAGAATTTTAGGCCATACAAATTCAATAGTATTAGAAAAATATCCAGAATATGACATTACCAAAACCGTAAAAAGTGAAGTTGAAATCGTAATTCAGGTAACATCAAAGATTCGTGGAAAGCTTATTGTTCCATTAGATGCAGATCAATCAGCAGTAGAAGAATTAGCAATGAAAGACGAAAGCGTATTGAAACATTTAGATGGCAAACCAATCAGAAAAGTGATATATGTAAAGAATAAATTGATCAATTTTATAGTTTAGTAGAACATGCTTTAGCTTGTTCTTTGCAAGGCAAAAAAATGAATTAATGCACAACCTAAATGATGTGCTACCAAGAATAAATAACTGGTAGAACATTCTATAGCTTGTTCTTGTTCGGCAAAATTAAAATATATATTAATTGCACAACCTAAAGGATGTGCTACTATGAAAGTATTAAATTATTTGGGTTTTATATGCAAAATATTTTCAAAAAGTTTGAAAAAATCCACGAATTTGAAATTAAGAGAAGAAATTTACCCCATTGGCAACAACCTGGTGGGGTTTATTTTTTAACTTTTAGAACAAATCATTTGATTTTAAATGATATTCAAAAAGATATAGTTCATAATCATATTTTAAAACACAACAAATCTAAATACATTCTTTATTCTTTTGTAATTATGCCTGATCATGTACATTTAGTATTACAACCACTCGATTTATTAGGACGATTTTATAGTTTAGCTGAAATAATGCAATCAATTAAAGGTGGTTCATCAAGAGAAATTAACATTAAATTTAATAGTACAGGTTTCCAGAATTGGCAGAAAGAATCTTTTGACCGAATTATCAGGAATGAAAAGGAATTTAATGAAAAATTAGAGTATATCAAAAATAATCCAGTAAAAAACGGATTAATAGATAATGGTTTAGATTATAAATGGTTTTTCTTGTATTCATCAAATCCTAATAATTAACGCACAACCTAAAGGATGTTCTAAGAAGAAATAACTGGTAGAACATGCTTTAGCTTGTTCTTTGAGTTGGTAATTTAAAAAAAATGCTAGAACATGCTTTAACTTGTTCTAAGCAAAGCAAAATTAGAATAACGCACAACCTAAAGGATGTTCTAAGAAGAAATAACTGGTAGAACTTACTTTA
>CAIWET010000512.1 GCA_903911805.1 uncultured Ignavibacteria bacterium
AATAATAAACATAAGCTGAGGAAAAGAAAAATCGCATGGAAAGGCATAAAAAAAGAAATTTCTTTTTTGTTTGATTAACTTATTTTAATTTTGTATTCATTAATATTACATTAATGAGATTAGTAAGTAATATAAAAAATTAATTTTATAGGGAGTAAATGGAAGTTATACCGATAGAGGCAGGACCTTTGGCAACAATCGGCTATCTAGTGATAGATGATGAAACCCGCAAAGCAGCCGCTATTGACGTTCCATTGGCAAGTACTAATACTTACATTAACTTAATCAAAGAAAAAAACGCAGAGCTAACAGTAATATTACTAACTCATACACATTGGGATCATACTGGCGAAACCTCAGAACTCAAACAAATAACAAACGCACAAATACTCTGCCACAAAGACGACGAATACAGATTAATAGACCCAATGAAATATTCAATATATAAGCTACCTTTTGAATTAAAAGGCGAAAAAGCTGATAAATATATAGAAAACAAAGACATTATTAAAATTGGAAATATCGAATTAGAAGTTTTACATACTCCAGGTCATACCGAAGGAGGCGTTTGCTTTGTAAATCATTCCGAAAAAGTAGTTTTTGCAGGCGATACCCTTTTTTCAGGGTCAATTGGCAGAACAGACTTCCCAGGAGGTGATTTCGATACGATAATTAATTCTATTAAAAATCAATTATTTACATTAGGTGATGATTACGTAGTTTATAGCGGTCACGGCGAAGCGACAACAATCGGGAATGAGAAATTATTTAATCCTTTTCTTCTTGACGACGAATTCGTAATTGCTTGAAATACATAAAATTAATAAATTATGAAAAAAAATTCATCAAGTGTTAATATATTAGTCATCATAAATGTGTTAATTTGCATGTTTGTATTATGCAATTTTACGGGATGTTATTCATTTACAGGCGGCACGGTGCCGGAACATCTCAAAACTCTACAGGTGGACAACGTTAATGACGTTAGTGGATACGGCGTTCCACGCTATAGAGAGGAATTGACTTTAAGCCTGGTAAACAGGTTTGAAAAGGACAATACTTTTAGTTTGGCACAACGAAATGGAAATGCAAGACTAACAGTATCAATCCTTTCAATAACTGATGCTACTTTGACGGTAAGACCGGGTGAAGTGGAAAGCCAAAGAAGAATTTCTGTTAACTGCGAAGCAGAATACTACGACGCAGTAAAGCAAAAATCGATTTGGAAGCAAAATTTTACTAATGCTGAGATATATGATGTATCTAATCTCCAGGAAGGGCGAAATTCAGCAGTAAAAATAGCATTAGAAAGATTAACCGATGATATTTTTTTAGCGGTTATTTCAGGATGGTAAAAAAATTAAATATATTATTAACTACTTGGGGTGAGAGCATAATCCGAATATGGAAAGTATAGTTCTCATTATTTATTTTCTATCATTATTGATACTGTTTGGTTTCGGTATTCATGGGTTAGTAATGCTCTATTATTACTATAAAACACAGAAAATTGTGATCCCACCATCGGAGCTAACAAGCGATAACACAGAAGATTATCCTTTTGTGACAATCCAATTGCCAATGTATAATGAACAATACGTTGTAGAACGTCTCATTACTACAGTTTGCAATATAGATTATCCAAAAGAGAGAATGGAAATTCAAGTCCTTGATGATTCTACAGATGAATCTGTAAGTATCGCCAAAGCTATGGTGGATAAATTCGCCGCTGATGGATTTGATATTAAGTACATTCACCGCACTAACCGTCAAGGTTATAAAGCTGGTGCATTAAAATACGGTCTCGAAACAGCTACTGGAGAGTTCGTTGCCATTTTTGATGCTGATTTCGTCCCAAAAAGAGAATTCCTTAAAAAGACTATTCCTCATTTTGCCAATTCTAACATTGGTATGGTGCAGACTAGATGGGAACATATCAATGAGGACTATTCATATTTAACTAAAGCTCAGGCTATTGCTTTAGATGGACATTTCGTTATTGAACAGCAAGTTAGATGCAAAGCTGGTTTCTTTATTAACTTCAATGGTACTGCTGGCGTTTGGAGAAAAGAGACTATTATCGATGCAGGAAACTGGCAAGCTGATACTTTAACTGAAGATCTTGACCTTAGCTATAGAGCACAGTTAAAAGGTTGGAAATTCGTTTTTTTAAATGATGTTACATCACCGGCAGAACTTCCTGCAGACATCAATGCACTCAAAACTCAGCAATTCCGCTGGACTAAAGGTGCTGTTGAAACTGCAATTAAAATTCTTCCAAAAGTATTTGCATCAGATTTATCTTTTAAACATAAGCTTGAAAGCTTTGTTCACTTAACTAGTAATATTGTATTTCCTTTTATTATTATGGTTGCAATTCTTAATGTTCCAATCGTAATTATTAAAAACTTAGGACATTCATATGACGAAGTTTACACTTTAATGTCAATATTTGTTTTGGCTTCAATTTCTACTTTCTTATTCTATACGTATGCTCAAAAAGCCATACATTTGGATTGGAGAAAGAGATTATTGCTCTTCCCAGTATTCTTAGCTGGAAGTATGGGATTAGCTGTAAATAACACCAAAGCTGTAATGGAAGCATTACTTGGAATCAAAACCGGGTTTGCTAGAACACCAAAGCACGGCATTATTACTCAAGGTGATGATTGGAAAAAGAAAAAATATAAACAAAGAAAAATTAGTGGTGCAGTTATATTCGAGTTGTTGTTAACTGTATATTATCTAGTTGGAATTTGTATATCACTTTTTGCATTCAAAACTCCAGAAATTGCAGCAATACCATTCCAATTACTATTCTTCTTTGGATTTGGTACAGTAGGAATATTATCTTTAAGGCACGCACTGGCAAGATAATTGATACTGAATAATAAATTATAAAAAGGTTATCACTTAAAAAATGATAGCCTTTTTTTTGTTATGAATGAATGTGAAAAATTTTAATATTAAGTATTAAATGTAATAGTAAATACAATGAAAATTATTTCTTTCGTTTATTTAATTATAAAAAATAAAATAGGTGGATTTTGATGAATTTGGTTTCAATAGATTTAATAATGAATAATGGATATCAAGAAGTAAATATTCCTCAAAACTTTAATATAGATGATGATAAAGTTTATATTAAAAAAGTTGGGAATGTTATTTATTTAATTCCTTTCCATAATCCTTGGATGAATTTGATTGATAGTATTACTTCATTTACACCTGATTATATGGAAAATAGAGAACAACCTGATTTTCAATTAAGAGAAGAATTTGAATAATGGAATATTTATTAGATACGAATATCTGTATTTATATTATAAAGAAAAATCCATTATTCGTTTTAGAAAAGTTTTTTAAAATACCTTTTGGAAACATAGCTATTTCATCTATTACCTATTCTGAACTTCAATATGGTATATATAAAAGCTCCAATCCACAGAAAAACAAAGAAGCATTAGAATCATTTGTATCGCCATTAATTATATTAGATTATGATTTTAAAGCTGGCACTGAATATGGAAAAATTAGAGCTGATTTAGAAAGAATGGGAACTCCAATTGGTCCTTTAGATACATTAATTGCTTCCCACGCATTAAGCTTAAATATGACATTAGTAACAAATAATGAAAGAGAATTCTCAAGAATAAAGAACTTGAAAATTGAAAATTGGACAAAAATTTAAATTTATAAAGAATTAATTATGAAAAACATCTTTACAAAAGAAGTATCCGATGAAATAATCGGAAGAATAAACAAATTAACTCCAACAACGCAAAGACTTTGGGGTAAAATGGACGTAGCTCAAATGCTAGCTCACTGCAATGTAACTTACGAAATGGTTTATACCGATAAACACCCTGCTCCAAATCCATTTTTGAAAATAATTCTTAAATTATTTGTAAAAAAACCTGTTGTCAATGAAGTTCCTTATAAAAAGAATCTACAAACTGCTCCAGCTTTTTTAATAGTTGATGAAAAGAATTTTGAAGCTGAAAAAACTCGATTGATTGATTTTATAAATAAAACACAAAAATTAGGAGAAAATCATTTTGACGGGAAAGCATCATTATCTTTTGGAATAATGAATAAAAATGAGTGGAATAATATGTTTATTAAACATCTGGATCATCATTTGGGTCAATTTGGTGTTTAAAAATATTTATAATGAGCATTTTTAATAATCAATAATTTAGCAAAAATTAAAATGTTATCAAAAACAGCAGAAAAAGTTTTAGAAAATTATGGTGGTCATGAGCTTTGGAAAAAATCTCGATTTTTGGAAGCTGAAGTAAGCGTTAGTGGATTATTATTCAAAATGAAAAAGCGTCCAAATTTGGAGCACGCCTTCATTAAAATGGAAATCCATAAACCATTTTCAAAAATAACACCTATAGGCAAGAATTTTGAAATTTCTGGTTGCCTAGATTCAGAAAATGTTTGGCTGGAGCAATCTGGAAAAGAGATTGATAGCAAAGAAAATATAAGAGCTGAATTATCTAAATTCTCGAATTTCCTAAAATGGAATGATTTACAAATGGCATATTTTGCGAATTATGCTTTTTGGAATTATTTAACATTCCCAAATTTATTAATAAATGATAAGATTAAATGGGTTGAACCTGAAATTGGAATTTTAAAAGCTACTTTTCCTGATTCAATTCCAACACATTCAAAAAATCAAACATATTATTTTGATAAAGATACATTTTTATTAAAACAACATAATTACACTGCTGAAGTTGTAAGCAATCTTGCAACTGCAGCAAATGTCATAAAAGAACACAAAAATGAGAATGGATTGCTCTATCCTTCCAGACGAATAATAACACCACAATCCAAGAAAAATGGATACTTGAAATTTCCGGTATTAGTAGATATAACTGTTCATCATTTGAAAATATATTAAGGATTCTAAGATTATTAACTATAAAATAATCTAAGTTTCCGAAGTCTTAAAACCTTCGGATTGGTTTATAATTACATATTTATAAACTTCTAATTCTAATCAATCATCATCCCTGTTGCTTTTTTCGTCTGATTCATCATCAAATTCATTTTCATTATTTTCTCCATTTTTATGGCAGGAAATGCAATCGTTTAATCTATAAATTCCTTCTCCATTATGTATAGCTTTTATCTTGATTTCTGAGTGCTCATGGCATCCATAACAAGTGTATTTTCCAAAGATATTATTAATATGACAAGTGTTACATTTTACTTTATGATCATTATCAAGAAAAAAAGTAGAATTATGGTCAAAAGTTGATGGAACCCATTTGTTCGTACTGTGACACTTAGAGCAGTCATAAACTAAAGAAATATGGAAATCATCTTTAGGTTTTTTATGGCAGTTGGAACAATTATTTAATACATCTTTATTAATTTGATTATGATTAAATTTAGTAGAATTCTTCCAATTATTTGTTGAATGACAAATTGAACAATCATCAGATATTTGTTTATGCATAAAATCAGATGGTTTCTTATGGCAATTAATACAGTTTTTAGTTATTGTATCGGATAAAGATTCATGATTAAAAAAGCTATTAGTTTTATTTGGATCAGTTCCTTTATGTTCTGCATGGCATAAACAGCAGTCCTGATTTTTAAGAAAGTTATGAAATGATAGTTTTATTTTAATGCTATTGGAATCTGTACTTTTGGAAATTTCATCAAGTTTATGACAAGAAATACATTTATCATTAGAAATTCCCCAAAATGGTTGATGACAAGATAAACATTTATTATCAAGATTTTTATGTCCATTTGCTAAATTTCCAGGACTTATCATTTTATCGGGAAATTGATAAATTAAAAATATGCAAATTAATGCTAATCCCCAAACAATTATTCTATTTTTCATTATGTGTATATTATGATAGTGATGATATGCAATAAGGTTAATAGGACAAAAAGCAGAGCAATCGGATAATGAAAAGCTCGCCATTTTTTCAAAACATCATAAGTGATTGAATCCCAAAAAAGTTTATTTTGTACTTCAATTTCAGAAAGTCCCTGTCTAATCAATTCAATTCTTTTTTCTTGCAAAGATTCATTTGCTTTTTTAAGTATATATTTTCCAATCAATCCACTTGCAACATTTATTAAAAGCATAATAACAGCTAGCCAAGGAAGAATTGCATTAAAATGTATTCCGGCATGTACTAAAATTAAAATTGAGCCAATCCAAGCTATATATTCATGAAACAATAGAAGTTTTTTTGGAGAACCAATTTCTATTATTTTTCTTTTTCGTAAAGAATAAATAAATGATACTAAAATTAAGACTGTTCCTATAAAACCAAAATATCTACCAACAAAAACCATTTGATAGCGATGAAGGAAATAATCAATTCCTATGGTTGTTAAAATCAACAATAAATACCATTCCAAGAATGGCAAGAAATATTTAATGAACACAGATTTTTTCATTTTTTAGTCATTCAGGTTCAATTTATTAATTAGTTTAAAAACAAAAATCAATCTAATTCCATTATCTCTATTTAAAAAATAATGGTAAGCGTGTAAATAATCAAATGATTATGAAGCAATCGGTAATAAAATTGTACCGATTGCTTCATTAATCATAAATTATAAAACAAAAAAAACATAAAAATGCAATTTAAAAGTCAAATAGATCTTTTAAAAATGATTTTTTCTTATATTGCTTGTTGTCACCATAATGTCTGCTATGATCATCATCATAATCTCTTTCATGGTGATCATTATGATCATTATCAAATTTTCCCCTTCTTTCGTACTCCCTCTCTACTCTTGGAGGCTGAACAGTAGTTCTTTCAATAATTTTTTCTAGCTCACCCCTATCAAGCCAAATTCCACGACATTCTGGGCAATAGTCAATTTCTACACCTTGTTTATCTGCTATAAGCAGAGTGATTTCTTTACATCTCGGACATTTCATATTCGAACCTTTTTATTGTTTTTTATTATTTATTTATTACTAAATTATCGATTATCAATTCTTGGGTTCAGGTTCTGGATGAACATGAACAAAAGATCTTTTAATCGCTTTTTGAATATCCTTCTCAAGTTTATGAGATATGTCATGTGCTTTATCTATGTCAATTCCTGATTTAACAAGAATGTTCACTTCAATAAAAGTCTCAGCACCACCGGTTCTGACTTTTAATGAATTAGAATCAATAATCTCACTTGAATTTTTGATTATTTCTTTTACTAATTCATACGTTTCTTTAGAAGTTTTATCAACTAAAACTTCTATTGATTTTTTTCCTAAATCATAGGATACCTTTAAGACAATTACAGCTACAATCAAAGCGGCAATTGAATCTGCCAAAAATATTCCGAAGTTTGCACAGATTAGCCCTATCAAGACTACTAATGAGCTCCAGATATCAGTCGAAAAATGAAGAGCATCTGCTTCTAACGCTTGACTGTTGTATTTTCTTGCTGTTTTATATAAAGCTCTCGAACGAGATATATCTATAATTATAGAAAGAGAAATTACTATATAACTCCATATATTAACTTCAATTAATACTTTGCCAGTTGATATCCTTTCGATTGCCTCATAGATAATCCATCCGCAAGTGATTACAAGCAAAACAGTTTCAGCCAAAGCAGATATATTTTCTATTTTCCCATGACCATAATGATGATGTTCATCTGCAGGCTTATCCGATACGCTTACTGAAAAAAGTGTTATTATGGCGGCTACCATATCCAAAAGTGAATGAAGTGCTTCTGAAAGCAGTCCTAAACTACCGGTGAGAATACCCACAATAAATTTTGAGCCTGTTAGAAAAACAGCCGCAAAAATGGAAAATAAAGCAACTCTAAATTTTTCTCTGATCATTCGTCCCCCAAATTTAATATTAATTTATGGTAAGTTCTAAAATCAATTTCATGAAATTTTCTCAAATATCGATATTTATCATTGCTGCATATGTAGTAGTCATCTATAACAATAACAGATAAGATTATTCTCATAAGTTATTTATATTAAACAAAATTTGCAAGAATGATAAATTTTAGAACTTCTATTTATTAAAATTAAGCTATTTCAGGGGGTTGCCAGATATCGAAGGAATTAATAGATATTTCGGAATTATTTAAAATTATTATTTCAAATTTATAATTCTCAAATATTTCAAGATTTGTTTTAATACAAAAATCATCTACAGAATCTTCATTGTCAATAAAGTGATTTAAATTATCTGATGATAAATCAAAGTTTTTTGATTGGTTTGCAATAGAATAATTCATAATATTATTGTTGTATACCGAAAATACTTCCTTTTCCAGAAAAACAAATAACATTAAAAGAAACAATATAATCCAAAACCTTTTCAATTAAAAAACCTTATTTTAAAAACAATAAGAATCAATTTTATATAACGTAAAACTATTACAAAAAGTTGCTTATTTTTTATAAAATATTTGAAAATTGGTAATTTTTCATTTCTAATTGATCCACTATTTTCCAGCCTTAACCAACAATTCTAATTTTAGAATTTAATTTATTATCTTTGAAAAATTAAATAAATTTTTCACCGATTAGCACCAAGTCTTTAATTGAAACTATATCGAGATATTCTATTTTTGATTCATTTCCAGCAATGCTCCATTGATATTGCCTATCCTTGGGCAAGATTTGCAAATATAAACATTCTAATAAACACGAGTTTGAGTATAAAGTTCATTTATTTTACATCTTCACAAACTTCTCAAATTTATTGCCAATCTTAATAAAATATACTCCAGAAGGAAGATTGGAAATATCAATCTTGAAAACCCCACCTAAATCCTCCCCAGTGGGGAGGACTTTTCCTGTTCCCTCCCCGACGGGGAGGGCTAGGGTGGGGTTCTGAATCTTCTCCCCGAAGATATTGAAGATCTCGAATTCGATCAAATGGGCAGGTTTAGAACCTGCCTCTACATTTATTATAATATAATCACTTGCTGGATTAGGAGAAATCGAAATGCTTGATGTAATATTCATTTCTTCAATATTTGTCCCTATATCTTCACATTCTGTGAATTTGCCATCAAAAAATCTTTGTTTTGCTTGGTTGGAGTATTGATTAATCTTATTTGGAATTCCTATCGGAGGAAACTTTGATTTTGAATAATACCAATCTGGAAATGTATTTAAGTAATAACTACTATCTTGTAAATCTTTTGTGTTAGCAGGTGTAATTGTGCCTTTAATATTGTTTCCATACTCAAAGTGCTTACTACCACTCAAAATATATAATCCTTTAAGAAATTCAGAATTAGTTATTTCGTTGCCTATGAAATTTTGCTGATTGCTTGATGGATTTGAATTCATAAAAATGCCAAATAATTCAGCACGATTTCTAAAAAAAGTATTATCTGGTCCATTTATACCATGAGAATTATCGATAACAATATTTTGACAAATATTACCTTCGAAAAGGTTAGCATAAGGGTAATTTCCGTGAAGGCACATATCCCCTGCTGAATTAGATGGTAAACTTACTTCAGCCCAATATGGATTAATTGAATAATTATATGCAATAACATTACCATTCGCACCTGATTGCAAAATCATTGAATGTCTTAATTTATTGAAAATATTATTATATAAAAGGCATTCGCCAGAAGTACTTTGAACAATAACTCCATATCCTTGACCTCCTCCACCATAAGCGAATGCCAATTCAAAATATGAATCTTCAACTTGAATTTTAGAGCTATTACTAATATCAATATGTGCAAAATTACTCATATTAGATTTGATGCATTTTACTTTACAATTAATGGCATAATCGAAATTTATATTAGAAGTTTGCTGAACAGTAGAATCTAATCTTTCAATAGAAAAACCTTCCAAAATTACACTTTCAATTGGTGAAATTTTGCTTATAAAAATTGAATCTGTTGCAAAGTAATCCCTTCGTAAAAGAGAGCTGATTCTAATTAAAGAATCAGAAATATTTTTAATTTGACAGATTTGCCCACTGGAATATTTAGCCCAATCTGAAGTAATTTTCTTTGAGTCATTATCTTTAATAATGATAAAATCATTAATCTTTAATTGATTAAATTTTTCATTAGATATGATACTATCATTTTTTGATAAATTTTTTAAAATTGGATTTTTTTCATTTTTAATTGCTCCACTGATTGATATTAAATTTCCAGATCCACCATTGTCGAAAATAAATTTCGTTTTTTGCCAACCTTTACCAACAATTTTAATGTTAGAATTTATATTTAATGTCTTTGAAAATTTAAATATTCCTTCAGGAAAAATAATTACTGTGGATTTAGTAATTTTATTTAGAACTTGTTTAAAATTATCATCATTTAGATAAATTCCGTCACCGATTAGCCCCAAATCTTTAATTAAAACGGTATCGAGATATTCTATTTCTGAATGATTCCCAGCAATGCTCCATTGATATTGCCTATCCTTGGGCAAGGTTTGCGAATATAAACATTCTAATAAACACAAGTTAATAAACAGTATAATTTTTATAATTTTAATCATTTTACATCTTCACAAAAGTTTCAAATTAATTACAGATGTCAGACACCTTTGAGGTGTCAGACATCTATCATTTTACATCTTCACAAATTTCTCAAATTTATCACCAATTTTGATGAAATATACTCCTGCTGGAAGATTAGAAACATCAATCTTTAAGCCCCTCCCTTCAAGGGGAGGGGTTTGGGGTGGGGCGTCTTGCAATTCACCGAAGATGTTATAAATTTCGATAATTGGAAGAGACACCCCCCCTTGCCCCCTCTTAATAGAGGGGGAATCAAGATTTATTTCTATATAATCACTTGCCGGATTGGGAGAGATTGAAAATCCAACCTCATCCTTAAAATATAAGTCAGAATATTGATATTCTTTACCATTTGCAATTATTTCAAACAATGAAAATCCCCATGGTGTTGCTCTTTTAAGACATTCCAATTTTATATATCTTGCATAATGATTTGTAAAATATTCATCATTATTGCCAGTGGCAAAATCAATAGAAACTATTGTATCCCAAATGATTCTGTCTTTTGATAATAATAAATTGTAACTCTTAGCAAAGGCAAGCTCCCATCTTAATTCTATCCTGCTTATGTTGAAATAATTTTCAAGATCAATTTCAATTGATTTATTGTCTTCAAATTTTGACGACCATCTTGAATTTAACAAGCCATCATTTAAATATTCGGGTCTTAAATCAGCAAATAAGTAATCACTCACAATTATTGGCTTTTTGTATGCGATATTTCTATAATTATTATTGTTTGAATTTATTTTAATTTGATATGAGTACAAATTGTTATTAATATCAATTTCTTCTGATTCTATAGATACTTTTGTCATAATTTCAATTGATTCTTTGTAGCTTTTCTTCAATTCTTTAGAAATATCAGCATGGATTAATCTAACTGTACCAACTTCAAATCTATCAAGAATTGTATCACAATATGAAATAACTTCACCATCCTGCAAAAACTCTAAATGAACTTTTTTATTCAGCAAATCTGCATTTCCGTAATTACCTACTAAAGCAGAGAAATAGACTTTATTATTCATATTTGGAATTTTTGGATATGAAAATACTTTATTTATAATCAAGTCAGGAACTATCCTATTGTTGAATTTTATTGAATCATTAAAAATCAAATTTTGCGAAGAATTTCCAATAGATAGCTTTAATAAATCATTATTATAAACATATTTTTTTTGAGTGGTATCCCAAACCATATAATCAAATCCTGAGATTTTCAATGAGCTTGTCTTAGTCTCTAGCATATTAAGGTAAACCCTATCGAATGCAATCAGCTTTTTGCTAAATCCATTGAAATTTTTTAAATATACTTGTATAATTTCGCTGGCTGGAATATTGCTATTATTTGTTAATTTAAAATCCACAATAATATCTTCACCTTTAGAGATATCGCTATTTCTGATTTTTACATCTTTTAGAGAAATATCTGAATAACTTAAGCCAAATCCAAATGGGAATTGGGGAAATAACGAATTTTTATTAAACCAGAAATAACCGGATCCATTATCATTTCGGAAATCATTATCCCAAATAGGAAGTTGTGAGTCATTTTTAGGCATAGTAACAGGTAATTTACCTCCAGGATTTTCCAATCCAAAAATTACATCTGCTATTGCATAGCCACCTTCCTGACCTGGGTAAAATGCATATATCAAACCCTTAATCTTATCAATGCATTTACTTAGACAAACAATTCCACCGCTCTTCATTACTACAATTATATTCGGATTCTTTTCTGATAATCTTGAAATCAATAATTGCTGATTCAATGGTAGTTCACAAGAATTACCAACTCTATCTATCATTTCGCCTTCCTGAGTTAAATCAAGCCCACCAACAAAGATTACAAAATCAGATTTTTCTGCTATTGAGATAGCATTGCTGAATAAGCTTGTATCAGTGCTATTTATATCACAGCCTTTTGAATAATTGATTTTCCAATAACCTGCAATTCTTTCAATTCCTTCTTTAGGAGTAGCTACTCTTAAAGGAATAACGTAACTGCTGCCGTAACCATCAAGCTGAGCAACATTTGCACTTGGGCCGATTAAAGCAATTGATTTTATTTTATCATTATTCAATGGTAGAATTTTATTCTCATTTTTAAGAAGTATTATACTCTTTATTGCAGCTTCGTATGCAATATTAGAATTTTCTGATGAATTTAAATCTGAATTGTTATAAATTGGTTCTGATTCAACTAAACCTGCATACATTTTTGTTAAAAGTAAATTCTTGATTGCCTTATCAATATATTTAATTTCTAATGAATCATTTTCGACTAATCTTTTTAGATCATTCATATAGTTTTTAGAGCCCATACAAAGATCGATGCCTGCCATTATTCCTTGCTTAGCATCAAAAACAGACCCCCAGTCTGAAATAATATAGAATGGGAAACCGATAAATTTTCTAAGAAGAATATTATTTAAATAATCACTATGCGATGCTTTAACTCCATTAACATAAAGATATGAACTCATAACTGAAAGAGCTCCTCCCTTTTGTATGGACTTTCTATAAGGTATCCCAAAATGGTTCATTATTAAATTCTCATCAAACCAAACTGTATCATTAAACCTTGTATTTTGTTTGTTTTCTCCTAAAAATGATTTTAAATTAGCAATAATGCCATTTTCCTGAAATCCTTCAGTAGCTGCAAATCCAATTTCAGAGCACAAATAAGGATCTTCTCCATAACTTTCGGAGTTTCTTCCCATTCTTGGGTCGAGGTGTAAGTACAAAGAAGGAGCCAATATCTGATTTTTATACTTTGATTGGAATTCACTGGCAATAGCTTTTGATACTTTTTTTGCCAAATTTTTATCCCAAGATGATGCTATAGCAATGCTTACAGGAAATGAAGTGGCGAATCCATCACGCATTCCGTGTGGGCCATCTGTGGTATAAATACCCTGAATTCCTCTTTTGGCATCATCCATAGAATTCAAATTATCAAAATAACTTATTTGATTTATTTTTTCTTCTAAAGACATTTTGGAAATAATGGAGTCTATTAGATTATCTATATTTTTATTGTTTGTCTGAGAATCCAATAAATTAATATTTAATAAAATCAAAACTATAATTAATCCAAATCTCATATTTAATCCACAAATAATTTGAAAAATTTATCTTTGATATTTATTATCATTAAACCTTTGGGAAATTGTTCAAATGTTAATTGGCTTCCAGCCTGCTTAGATAGAATCAGTCTTCCCAATGTATCATAAATTCTGATTTCCTGATTAATATATTTTTCACTTAGTAAATCATATAAAGTAATTTTATTGTTTAGATATAAATTTGATTCTTTTATATCTGTAAATATAATGATCATTTTTTGAGTTATTAATTTCTGTTCAGTATAGTTATAAAACAAAATGATATCATTTTTTGATATTCGTACAATTTGATTTATATCATCTTTTCGGATTTTTGGATATTCTTCTACTTCTTTTAAAAAGAAATATCCAGAATATATTCCTGAATTTCTTGTTGTCTCTGTTAATGAAACAGCTACTACTTGATTAGTAGAAGTTGTTTTGATTAAAATTACAACTGCGTCATAAAAGCTTTTATTAATATCTTTTCCATAAACAGTAATGAAAATTGAATCATTTAAATAATTAATTTCCTTGATTTCTTCTTTTCTTGAATTATAGAATTTAATAGAATCTATTGTTTGATTTATTGATGGAACATTTTTTAGGAAATCGGAAGATATATTTTTGGCACTATATTTACCAATAACAAGATTCTCTGGTTTTTCACCAGCCCAAAAGTTATTTTCCAAAGAAATTTTATACTCAGTTGAATTATCAATTTCTTTATCAATCTGATATGTATTATATATAAGATTGGAATTGGCAATTGAAGCAGAATCTGAATTTGACACAATAAATGCTATTCCAGACCTTTCGTTTTCAGTTGAACCATTATCTAGAATCAAGCAGGAATCTACATTCATCTGGCTTTGCTCAACGCAGACAAAGCATCCCCCAAGCCTTGCAGAATTAGCTATTATGGAATTAAATTTCAGTTTTGGATGAGATCTATATTCAACATACATACAAGCACCATAGCTCGAACTATTACCTTGAATTAGATTATTCTCAATTTTTGGATTGGACATTCCATAAGCATAGATTGCGCCTCCATAACCATGTGAAGAATTATTCACAAATTTATTTCTAAATATATCGGGTGAGGATTGAAATGTGAAAATTCCACCACCATCACCATCAGAAATATTCTGATAGATTATATTGTCTTCAATCCTACCGTTAGAATTACTTGTATAGATTGCTCCTCCATAGCCTACTGCTCTATTATGAGTAAAATAATTATTTGTAATTGCAAATGTTGTGCTATCAAGATAAAATGCTCCACCTTCGCTAGAATTATTATTTACAAAGGAATTTCCAGAAAAATCACCAGTACATTTTGATGAAAATATTCCGGCTCCATTAGTTCCAACATTTGAATCAAAAAGAGATTCTGTAATATTCATTTTTGAATCAACTGCTAAAATTGCTCCTCCATTCTCTGAAGTATTTCCCTGAATAGCAACTTTATTTAAGATAATCTCAGAACCTGTCAAACCAATTGCTCCTCCATTCTGTGAAAAGCTCTTCTCAATAGTTGAATTTTCAATTAGCAGTTTGGAATTAAAACTAAAAATTGCTCCTCCGTTTATTGCTTTGTTCTCAGTGAAATTGCATTTATTGATACTGCAGTCTGACTCAGCCAAAAGAATTGCCCCTCCCGTACTATCACTTTTATTTTGAATGAAATTACAATCCTCAAAGCTAATGAAAGATTTATAGCAAACAATTGCAGCACCAGAAGTTTTTGATTTGGAAGACTTAAAATTTATTTTATATATTTTCACTATATTCAGAGAATCATTCTGTGCATAGCATGTTAGAATTGTTCCGGAGAAAATTGTTTTCTCTTTATTTGAAGCAAAGAAATTTGTAAATGCCCCACCCTTTAGTGTTAATGGCTTAATGATTGCCAGCCCTGGTTTACCCAAATCTCCAAAATAATAATTGCCATCTTCAAAGACTAAAGTATCATTTGAGTTAGCAATTATTATTATGTTTTGAATCTCAGCTGCAGTATTTTGAGGATTTAATTTAAAGGTTTTGCCAGCTAATTCATTTAAACTGAAAAGAAAAGCAAAAACAAAGACAATTTTAAATAATACTTTCATATTCCATTCTCAATTATGATAAATCTAAAGTGCAATTTAATAAAAAATTTTAATATTTCAAAAGATTTGTCAAAGTAATTGTTTAGGATTTACACTAGGGAGGAATTTACTCACCAATAACTATAAGTCTTTTATAGCTTTCCTCAGAACCATTTTCAAAATTAATTACAGATGTCAGACATCTATCATTTTACATCTTCATAAACTTCTCAAATTTATCACCAATTTTGATGAAATATACTCCTGCTGGAAGATTAGAAACATCAATCTTTAAGCCCCTCCCTTCAAGGGGAGGGGTTTGGGGTGGGGCGTCTTGCAATTCACCGAAGATATTGAAGATTTCGATTTCGTCCATAAGGGCAGGTTTAGAACCTGCCCCTACATTTATTTCAATAAAATCACTTGCTGGATTTGGAGAAATAGAAAATGAACTTTCATTAATTTCAATTATATCATTAAAAGTTTCTTTAACTTTCAATGAAAAAGGAATTGAAAAAATATTTCCGCAACCGGTTAATATTTCGCATTTATAATTTCCATTATAAGAAGTATCAATATTGCTAAATTTCAAGAAAGAATCTTTAGTTTCGAAAATTAATTTATCATTATTATACCACTTGTAAAGTATATTATATTGATTATAGTTCCTAATTTTGATTTCAAATGTAATATCATTTCCTTTTTCGATTATTGTGTCTTTTGGCTGCGAAAGAATTGATGGAACATTTAAATTAATATTTTCCTTATAAGCGGATTTGTTCATTATGTCCAGAGCCTCATTATTCCATTTGCCATTTTCTACAAAAATATTATTATTTACGACACAATTAGTGCCGTTAGTAACATTAATCTGATTGTCAAAATAGTTATAATCAATTGTATCATTAAAGCATTGATCAGACCAAAGACTAAGCCAACATTTTACGTTTTTAACAACATTATGATGCCACCTCGTATTGCTTGTACCATAATCAGGATAAAGAGCACCAAAGCCATTCATAACATTACTAATATAGTTATTATTGATATTTGAGCCGGGCAATGAACTAAGAGTATAAATTCCCCCACCATCTTTCAATTTAGTCATAATAGAATCAATACGATTGAATGAAACCTGAGTGTTTCTTCCTGCGATTAACAAATTACTCCAGCCCCATCCAATTGAAATTGCTGAATAAGGTAAATTAATAAAGGAATTATTTTTAATAATTGTGCCTTCGCTAACTGGAGCAAAAATTCCTACACTGCTCTCATATTCCAATCCAATATCTCTAATTAAATTATTTTCAACTGAATTGTCTTTAACCAAATCATTTTCTGATGGACTGAATGTAAGAATACTCCCAATCGAAACAGCACTTCCAGAAATATCCTGAAAAGTATTATTAAAAATTTTATTATTCTTACAACCAAAATATAACTGAATAGCAGTTACCCCTAAATGCTCAAATTTGCTATTTTCGAAATTTACATTTTTGCAATATTCAAGTATAATATTGCCTGGATTTTGAACCCATATATCTCCTGAGAAGCGAACATCCGCCTGAACTACCGGGTAACCTGATTTACTATTTGGAGTGAGCCAGGTGGCGTGTGAAAACGTTAAACCCTCAAAATCAACATTTTGCAAACCTGTGCATTTTATCAATAATTCAAGTTTTGGCAAAATTATTTCCGATTTATTAATATCTTCATTCAATCTTGGTTTGTAGTAAATTACTCCTGCATTTTTATCAAGATACCATTCATCTTCAGAGTCGATTAATTCATAAGCATTTTCAATCCAAACAGGTGGAGCATCATACTGTTTATGAACATTGTCCCAATATGGTTGAGCCATTTTTATATGATTGCCATTCATTGATTCGATTAAACCTCTGTGGTTTTTCCATTCATTTCTGGCGACTATTTCAATATTTGAAATATTAGACCAAGTTGAAATATTTATCGGACTATTGTATCCATCTCCGCTTTCAGTCCAACCTTCAGCATCTTTCGATTTAGATCTGATTGCTCGTCTGCCATTTACATAAAGCTGACGAGTATCAATTGATTTATCGATATTTGCTTTATATATATTATTGCCAGCATCGTGAATTTTCCAGTTAGTAATTGTTATTCCACCACTTATAATCGGCTTTTGGCAATCAAATGATTTGTAGTATATTCTATTCCCATTAAAACCGGAATCATCATAATCAAAAACTAAACTTGAATCCTGAGCGTAAAGTCCATCCATTAAAAAAACTGCAATATTGCCTTGAATATTTGTATTTATTTTTCTGATTTCACTTTTAGCTTTATTAATAGTTAAAAAAGGTAAGTTATAAGTCCCAGGATTTTTATCGCTTCCGTTAGGTGAAATATAATATACAGTTTTATATTCTGATAATAATGATGAATGGATTAATTTTGTTTTTTCGGATTCTAAACCTGCATTATTTACAGTAGAAATTGAAATAGTGTTCAAATTAGAAAGAAATGCATCATTAACCGCAAATTCCATTAAGGGCTGATCTGTAGGAATTGGAGTATCTCCATTGGTATCAAAAGTTTGAAAACTTAAGTTTTCAGGATAATTTGCAAGAAAATTATCATTTTTATATATTTTAAAGAATTTTATTCCAGATTGAATATCGGCATTAGCTTCCCATTTGATTTTCTTATTATTAATATCTAAACTCAAATTCATTGGTGCTTGTGGAGGAGTTATATCTACAACATATCCGGACATCAAAAATTCTTTGAATTTCTCAGCACTCAAGGAATCAGGTAGCCAAGATTTAGATAATTTATCCCCTTTGAAATCGATATACTTATAAATATTGATTTTTGAAAAAGTATTAGTATCAACTAGCCAAGATTTATTTAAATCCATATCATTTAATTTGTTAGTGGAATCATTAGATAGTCTTTGTTTTAAAACTGATTCAAAAAATGGCAAAGCCATTTGCCTTACAAAACTGTAATTGTGATTTTGATTTTCATTAAAGGCAATGCTTGTTAATCCGCCCTTACTTCTTAATTTATCAAAAGTATGAAGTGCTGTTCCCCAGCAATCAATGCCTGCGACATTGAAATCATTTGCACCTGCGTGCCTGATCATAATTGGAACTTTCAATGCTTCGTTGGGGTATTCAAAACTTGGGTCAAATGCAGGAGAATAAGCGAATGTAGCAATTGTTCGTAAAGGGAATTTCTTTGTCATTGCCAGCACCCAATGTCCACCTCCAGAATGTCCCCATAATAGCCAAGGTACGGTTTTAAGTTCGGTATGACCTGACATTTTTGCTAAAGAATCTAATCCGGCTAAAAGTGAATTTGCTGAACCGTCATCAGGATACACCCAATCATAACAATTTTTTCCTGCTTTTGGATATAAATCAGGCCCTAAAACCGCAAAATTCCATTTATCAGCAAATACTTGATATTGAGCATCAGTTACCATTGGTTGACCCCAACCTTCGGCACCGCAACCGTGTTGATGGATTAATATGCCTCTGATTTTTTCGGCATTTTTGGGGATAAAAATGGAATATTTTGCTTTTAATAAATAATCGCTTGAGCCACCACCATGTATTTCAACTGAATATGTATTGCCATTCCAATATGCATTAGCAGTTAATGAAAATATATTTAAAATCAGCAATTGGGCTATTATTGAAAGATACCTAAACATTTTAATACCTTACTCATTTAAAAATACAAATTTACAATTATTTCGAATTTAATTTGATATTATTTTCATATAAATGAAATGATTTGGAAACCTTTAATTTTTTATGAAATTTAAGTGCATTATACCGCAAAAACAAAATGTCTGATTTGTTCTTGCCATAAACCTAAAGAATAAGTTGCCATTTAGTAAACTACTTAAATTTGCTTAAGATATGCCAGTCCTTAGAAGCATGGTATACCTATTGGAATTACATTTTTACAAACTTCTCAAATTTATCCCCAATTTTGATGAAATATACACCAGCAGGGAGATTAGAAATATCAATATTTATAATCCCCTCCTTAGCAAGGAGGGGTGGCAAACCTGAAAGGTTTGACGGGGTGGTCTTTTCTCCGAAGATATTGAAAATCTCGAAGAACACACCCCCTTGCCCCCTCTTAATAGAGGGGGAATCAAGAGAAATTTCTATATATTCACTTGCTGGATTAGGCAATATTATCATATCAAAATTATCATTTCTAGAATCTATTGATGAAAGATTTGGTAAAATCTCTGCTTCTTCTGACCAATCAGACCACTTCAGATATTGCTCTCTTATTCGGATTTGCCAATAATATGAGTAATTGGTATTTATATATTTTTCTGGAATTTGCAATTCGGATAAATCAATATTCTGATTTAAATTTATTGGTTGGAATAATGGGCTGCTAGAATCACCAAAATAATCTTCTCGGCAAATTAAAGTATCCAAAAGGAAAAATTTATTTCCAGATCCATTTCTGCAAAAAATCTTATAATCTGCACAAATTATTGAATCCTTTAAATTATTAATTTTTGCTTTAAAAGTAAGCGGAATTTTCATTTGAGTTGAGAGATTGTTAGCTGTCGGTTTTTCAGGTATGGATTTATTAATTTTATAACTCCAGGAATCAACTAAAACGTTATTCATCGGTAAATTCTCGTTGCCTAAACTGAAAACTTTGCCAGTGAAACTATTACTGTCAAGATTAACATCAATTAAAGTCCAATGACGATAATCAAAAGATTTTTGAATTTCAGGATAATTAGTTTGGTTTGGATACATTCGCCATCTATCAATTCCTCCACCACCACCTCCACCTTCAATCAAGCAGGTGTTTCCTTCTATCGTGGCTCCTCTGGCGTAACCGTGAGTATGGCCGTGAGCATTCAAAACTGATTTGGGATATTTTATTAATTCATTTAATATATTATCTTGAACCCAAGAGCTGTTTCCATCGGGCCATAATTCGCTATGTCCTGGATAATGCTGATAAGTCATTACGAATTTGACATTTAAGTTTGTATCCGATTCAATCAGGTTATTCTTAAACCAATCAACTTGATCGGCGCCTTGAATAACACTATTTAAAACGATGAATTTGATTTGACCTAAATCGAATGAATAGAATTTTTCACCTTGAGGTCCAGCAAAATCATCATATTTTACTAAATTATAATAATTTTCAGATTCTCCTTCGTGATTCCCTATTGACACCATAAAAGGCAAATAACAAGATAAATTTGAGTGCGTGATATAATATTGATTAATAATGTCAGGAAGGTTTTTTCCATTGGTGCTAATGTCTCCAGTATGCATTACAAGATTTACATAATTATTATAATTGCTTCCATACATCTCTTTTAATTTGGATTCGATTGCTTTGCTTACATTATCAATTTCTTCAGGATAATCCTGAGTATCGCTAATTAAAACAAATCTAATATGACCAGTTTTCTTTGTTACTTTAGGTAAAGTCTTAAAAGTAAAAATCTCTGACTTAGAAGTATCACTCAAGCATTGATAATAATAAACTGTTTCGGGCAATAATCCCTTTAACTTAACAGTATTCCATATATTTAGAGAGTCCATTGAGAAATTATCCCCTATTGCTGTGCTTCCCAATTTATCTGTTAACCCATATTCAACTTTTGAAGCATTTGGTGTTTTAGTCATCCAACTAATATAAATTGTTGAATCTGTAGGTGATTGCAAGTATGGAAGCATCTTCATTTCCTTAGGACTATAAATATTATATCCAAAGCCACCTAAATCTTTTACTTCTTGGTCATTCAATGCTTTGTCATATATTTCAATTTTAGCTATATCGAATGGATTTGCTTCACCATCATTATCAACAAAAAAATATAGAAAATCTGGTGATAATGCAAATCGATTGTCAATTGATTGAGCTCCACCATCTTGAAACAAAACTCCATCTATATAATACTTATAAGAAACTCCTAATTCAACGGAAATAACTAAGCGATACCAGTTATTTATTTTGATCTTATTTGCTGAATATCCTGTTGTGCTAATTCCGATAAAACCATTTGGATGGACAAATGCATCACCATCATCAGTATTTGAAATATCAGCTTGGAAGAAACAATACCATTTACTCAATGAAGGTATTCTAAAATCAAATGCTATTGAATATTTATTTACTTTGCTTCCTCCACCATTTGCTTTCATATTATGAAAACATTTAAAATAATTAGCCCCTGCAGTTGTGATTGCAAAGTCGCCAGTATCTGGTCCTTCAATTACTTTATGATCGCCAAATTCGATCAAATTATTTCCAATTGATGCCTTAGATATGTTAGTAGTATCATCAAAAGTCCATCTACCAATAGGTGTTGGTGCTGAAATGATATCGAAAGAAGAGATTAAGAAAATCCATAAACAACAGTATATTTTA
>CAIWET010000513.1 GCA_903911805.1 uncultured Ignavibacteria bacterium
GGTTTTATTGGTGGAAGTAAGCGTTATCCATATCCAGGTTTGAAATCTATGTGGCAAGGAATTACAAAATTATTCTTCTTAAAACAAGGCTGGCTCTTAGCTAAAAGCCAGCTCTCTGATATTTATACTACATGATTAGCTTTATAGAGGGGGAACGAAAGAGAAGAAAAATGTCGCCCGAAGAGCATCAATGACATTTATTATAAAAAAAGTCCCGATTTAAATCGAGACTTTAATTCAATAATGATTATTTATTATATGATTAATCAGGAATTTCAATTGAAACCATTCTATTGGAATCTTTATATTTAATTTGCATTAAAATTGTTTCACCTGATTTTTTTGCATTAATGATTTTCTTTAAATCTGATGGAGAATTTATTTTTTGTCTGTCAGCCTTAACGATTACTCCTTGAGGAGTCATACCACGTTCTACTGCTTTTGAATTTCTTTCAACCTTAGAAATAAAAGCACCAGATTCAACATTATAAGCTTCTTTAATTTCTTTTGTCAATGGTTCGATTGAGAATCCTAATTTATCAAAGTTAATTGGCTTGCTTACTTCACCCTCGTCATTATTTGATTGAGCACTTCCAACATTTTCGCTATCTTGATTTAATTCTTCTAATCTTACTTTTTTATTGATTTTTTTGCCATCTCTCCAAATTACAAGGTCAACGTTATCGCCTGGTTTCTTTTTAGCAACCATTGTTTGTAACTCGTTTGATGTTTTTAGTACTTTACCATCTAATTCTAAAACAACATCACCAACTTCTAATCCAGCTTTTTCTGAAGGACTACCCTTAACCACGTCGTGCACAACAACGCCTTCAACTTTAGATAATCCATAGGATTTAGCCATAATATCATCATCGATTGATTTAATTCTAATTCCTAAATATCCTCTTTTGATTTTTCCATTTTGGATTAAATCTTCAGCTACTGCTTTAGCTAAATCTACTGGAATTGCAAAACCATAACCAATATAAGTTCCAGTTTTTGTTGCAATTGCGGAATTAATTCCGACTAGTGAACCCTCAATATTGAATAATCCACCACCAGAATTTCCTGGATTGATTGGTGCATCAGTTTGAATGAAATTCTCAATTTGATAGCCGCTTTTATTATCTCCTAAAGCAAGGCCTCCCCTACCGATAAAGCTTACAATACCACTTGTAACTGTAGCATTCAAGCCCAATGGACTTCCAACTGCAAAAACGATTTGTCCTACCTTTACATCGTCCATATTAGCAAAATGTACATAAGGTAAATCTGTTTCATCGATTTTAATAACAGCCAAATCAGTATTTGCATCAGCACCGATTAATTTTGCTTTATATTCTTTTTTATCATTCGTGATAACTTTGATTTCAGTTGCATCACCAACAACGTGATTATTTGTGAGTATATATCCATCTGAAGTAATCAATACACCAGAGCCACTGCCTTCTTGAGGACCAAAATCTTGTGGATCACCAAAGAATTTAAAAAACTCTTTAAAATCTTCGTGATATTGATTATCTGATTTTTTCTTTTCAATCTTTACGCCAATGCTTACCACAGCTGGTAAAACTGCCGATGATACAGATTCATAAGCTTTATTAAGAGCTCTAACGCTTTCACTTGGAACTACTGGAGCTCTATCAGCACCAATTTTAACAGCACTAAATAATGCACTGTTAATGAATAAAACACTTAATAAAACAACCGAAACTGCTCCGAATAATCCAGCCGATACCCAATACTTTCTTTTCATAATATTACTCCTTCATTTTAAAAAATGTACTTTATTAATTATAAATTTTATTTACTTTGTATATTTACGGAGTATTATTTAAAAAGTTCAACTCTTTACCTAAAAAAATTGCCATTTTTTTCGTAAATTTGTGTTTTGTAAAAGAGCAAAAATTATTTTTTTGGAGAACTATGAAAACTAAGAATATATCTATAATATTATCTATACTAATTTTAACAGTATTTGGTTACTGGCAATTGAATTCTCAAAAGATCAATCAACCATTAGTTGATAAAGTAAAAACGGACAGTACTTCATCAAGATTTGTACTTGATCTTAGCGGGAAATGGGAAAAAAGCTATGATGACGTTGACTGGACTCCTATTGAA
>CAIWET010000514.1 GCA_903911805.1 uncultured Ignavibacteria bacterium
AAAAATTCAAATATGAAAAATCAAGTAATAAAAGTATTAAATGCAGACCATGGTAAAAAAGTAATTGAATACTGGAAATCATTAGGAATTGAAACAGATTATCAAGGACAATGCTCAGAAGAAACAAATGATTATATGATATATTACGGTGTAATCAACGACTTGTTTGATAATTATGACTTAGTATTCGTTCAGCGCACTAATGCAGAAATAATAGAATTACCAGAAGAAAAAACATTTCCAAGAAAAATGTTAGTTTGGGCATTCCACGAAATTGATGCTCAAGAGGCATTAGTATTTATGAAACTTCCTGGTAATCATGAAAGTCCATGGATTGGAATGGCAACATGTTGTTCTAATTATAATAATTATTTGGAAGACAAACCTTATACTGTAACATGCTATCCCAATGCAAAAGAAATCGAAGTATCAGATGTCGAAGAAATGTCAATGGAAGAAGTATGTGCTGCTTTAGGAAAGATCATAAAAATAGTTAAAAAATAAATTTGGTTAAAATACCAAAATAAATTTGGTTATATCAAAAATTTATATTAATTTTATCGTTGAATAATAAAATACAAATAAAAAATAAGTTATGAAATTAAGACCTGCGCATCTCAAAGATGCTTATAAAATTGGACATCCATTTCAATATCCAGATAATACAGAATATGTGAATTCAAATTTAACTCCAAGACATTCTAGAATTGAAGGAGTAAATCATGTAGTAACATTTGGTCTACAATATTTTATTAAAGAATATTTGATAGATAACTGGAATAAAAATTTCTTCCAACAACCAAAAGAAGAAGTAGTTGCTAAATATAAAAGAAGAGTAGATAATATGCTTGGTAAAGATTGCATTACTATTGCTCATTTTGAAAAGCTTCATGACTTAGGATATTTGCCATTAAGAATAAAAGCATTGCCAGAAGGAACATTATGCCCAATGGGAATTCCAATGATGACTATAAAAAATACTCATAAAGATTTTGGTTGGTTGGTAAATGATCAAGAGACTTTAATATCTACTACATTATGGAAGCCTTGCACTTCAGCTATGACCGCTTATCTATATAGAAAAGAATTTGAAAGGCATTGTAAATTAACCGGATATTCATTGGATATGGTTAACTGGCAGGGACATGATTTTTCCGGCAGAGGAATGTCTAACATTCAAGACGGAGCAGTTTCAGGTGCCGGACATTTATTATCATTTACCGGTACCGATACAGTTTGGGCTATTGACTTTTTAGAAGATTATTATGGAGCCGATAGCGACAAAGAATTAGTTGGTGGAAGTGTTCCTGCAACTGAACATGCAGTTATGTCATTATCTGGAAAAGAAAATGAAATTGATACTTTTAAAAGATTAATAACTAAAGTTTATCCATCAGGATTTGTTAGTATAGTAAGCGATACATGGGATTTCTGGGAAGTAATGGAAAAATTTCTGCCTAGTTTAAAACCCGAAATAATGGCCAGAGATGGAAGAGTTGTTATTCGCCCGGACAGTGGAGAACCTATTAGAATTATTTGTGGTTATGAAGACCATGAAATATTGCGCAAAGATGGAAAAATATATGTCCAGGATCCGAATACTTTAAATAAAGGGACTGTAGAATATATTGAAATATCAGAAGCTGAAAGAAAAGGTGCATATCAATTGTTATGGGAAACATTTGGCGGAAAAATTAATTTAAAAGGATATGCAGAATTAGATCCTCATATTGGATTAATATATGGTGATTCAATTACATTATATAGACAGCATGAAATTTTAAAAAGATTAGAAAGAAAAGGATTTTCTGCTTCTAATTTAGTATTAGGAATTGGATCATATACGTACCAGTTCGTGACAAGAGATGTTTTTGGATTTGCAATGAAAGCTACTTGGGGAGTTGTTAATGGCGAAGAAAGAGAAATTTTTAAAGATCCAAAAACTGAT
>CAIWET010000515.1 GCA_903911805.1 uncultured Ignavibacteria bacterium
AAAAATTCAAAAAAAAGTTACACTTGTACTAAAAAAACTTATTCTAATATATTTAATTATTCATTAATTTTAAAAACACCAAATTTCTCATTTTTTTTGAAAACAAAAATATTCTCAACATCTGAATAAGTGATTTTATCAAATTCAAAAGGTACTAATAAAGTACCATTTCTATCTATTACACCCATCTTGCTACCATCATTAGTTACAATTGAGTATTTGCCGCTAAATGGATAAACATATTTATATTCTGGTTTGATTACTACTTTACCTGTTTCGTTCTTAAAACCAAATTTATAGCCATCTTGAAAAATGAAAAATCCAGTTGCTGCTTGTGATGCAAGTAATATGTCATTATGTTCAAATGGTACAATTATTTCCCCATCTTTATTGAACACACCCATTTTTTTATCTTTAGTTATAAAATAGCAATTATTCATTTTTAATGGTATACGATCTAAATCGTAAATAGGTTTGGTAACATTTAAACCCTTATTAAAAATAAAACCCTTTTTGCCATCTTGAATATAATTTGTAATACCTTGTTCCATATCTTGAGTATAATCATATTCAGTAAGGACAGTATCAATAAGATAATCACCATTCATATTGATAAAGCCAAATTTTGTTCCATATAGGTTAACAACAGAAACTCCATTAATAAAAGGATGAAAAAATTGTCCCTGCTTTGGTTCTATTTTAACACCATTTTTAGTTAATAAACCACAATATGAAGTTTCAGCTTCAACTTCTTCATCTTCGCTTAGTCCGTTTAAAATTACATGCCAATTTCCATAACCTAAATAGTTCGAGATTTTATATTTAGTATCATCATAATTCTTTGGTGGCTTAATTTCGTTGAAATTCAAATCTAGAGGAACAATTCTAAAACTATCATTAATATAAGTAGAAAAACCATCTGCTTTCCCACGAAATGTAGTCATAGTAATAGTTTTTGAAAATGTTTTCAATTCTTGGTTAATAAACATTTGATCGCCATCTTTATTTACACAGGCGATAATTCCATTTTCGAAAGTAGTTATTTTACTTAAATTATCGAATTTTAATTTATCGTATTTAAAAACATTGCCAGTTCTGTTTTCAAAGTCATCATTTGTATATGCAATTATTAATCCACTAGGATAAATATTGAAATTCAAATAATTGGGTGAAATCAAAACTTCATAGTTAGATTTTGAAATAAGTGAGAAACTACTTATTGCAAATATGAGAAATAGGTCTATATGATTTAATTGTTTCTTTTTCATAAATTATAAATAATGGGTTATAAAATATATTATTAATTTGATAATCTGATAATTTGTTTCTTGTTATTTCAAAAATCCGTTTTGTTTTATTTGAGAATAAACAAGAATAATAGTATCTACAAAAATTCGTTATCTAAAGCATAAGCGTCTGCTTTATCTACTATTTTACTTAATAGTGGATGTTTATTTCTTATTGAGAATGAGAAAATAACCAACCCATTCTCATCCAACAAACTTATAGGATTATTCATAGAATACTGATAAGGAGTCCAGCCATAGTATTTCTCCCATAGCTTATCTATACTCAAAAAACGCCCCAAATCATAATCATACTTCCTTACTTAAGTGATTTGCTATGATCAATAAAATAAAATATTTGAAATTATATACCTTTTTGATATAATAATTCAGGATCAAAATCCACACCGTTTGAAAATTCAACAGTATCTATTGCAATATGAGCAGAACGGAATATAAATTGATCTTTTAATTCTCTAAATTTACCTTTATTTAAATAAGGCTTTAAATCAAATATTTTTGTTTCATTTGTGTCAAATTTCAATTTCAGTAAGAAATCTTCAAGACACTCAATATTTATTACTTTTGGATACATAATTATTTTAATGCTTCAATACTATGAGGAGTTTCACCATTCATAACAAGTTCCCAGTTAGCTAAAATTCTATATTGTTTCTCAAAATTTAAACAGCATAGTCATAAACTTTTGCTGTGATTTTTCTAATTGGTTTTGTATTGCTATTTAGCAAAACTCGAATCTTCTCAGCAGTTTCGGGTAGTAATAATGGCTCTTGGCAATGTGTGCAAATTAATGCTGGTATATTTTCAACAGAATATACTTTGCCATTTATATTAAATACCTTATTTATAAAATCATTTTCAAAACTTTCGTTACCACAGTTATAGCAAATCATTTCATCCATTATTTTATCCTTTCTCTATAATTTTTCCATTTTAATAATTCAGGAACATAGAGAGTTATAATTTTCATTAATTTATTAGCACTTCTTGTTACTTGCAGATGTAATGGTTTTTCTTCTGCAAAACCTAAAATCAAACAACTTGGGTCATATTTATCAGTTGGGTAATCTTCTATAATTTCAGCATTCTCAGCAGCTTTAATAATATCATTTAATGCTATATTTCTTTCAATCATTCGAGTAGAAGAATGCATGCTTAATAAAAAATTCTTCTTTGATAAATCATACCTTATTTCCTCAATTGTTTTCATTTATTTATGAACGAAAGATTAAATAATTATTTTAAAAACATTATCCTTCTCCCAAAGCTTATCTATACTCAAAAAACGCCCCAAATCATAATCATATTTGCGTACTCCGTGGTCTGCGAGTTTGGATTCGTTGTCTTGCTCTTTGTAAATGTATTTGCTTCTGGTTTTGCCGTCCTCGAGTGGTATCGGCTTGCCAAATGGCTCATAATCATATTTTGCTATTGTTAAATACATTATTTACCATTATTCTTTAATGAATCAATGTCAATCGTACTTCTTGACTTATAAGTTTCAATGAAAATATATTTTTTAAACTGTACTGGGGTACCGTCGTCACTAAAGCAAAAAACAATTAACATTTCAAAAGGCAAAGGATATTTAAAAAAATTATTCTTATTTATTACCGTGTCTTTTACGAATTTATTGTCAAGTGTCAAGATATTTATCAACCAATATTTGGAAGTAGCTTTAATACTATCTTCTAATGTTTTCCAAATATTAGTTTTATTTTTAAAGTAGGGTGAGCTTAAGTTGATTAATCTATCAAATTTAATATTCATTATTTTTTGATTTTCTAAAACAGTAAAATATGTTGCAATATATAAATTATTCCCCTCTGGTTCATTTTTCGACAAAAAACCTTTAATGTTGCTTAAATCATTGACAGGATTCTTGTATTGAAAAAAAACATCTTCAATAGTATCATAATTTGTACTATTTAATATTGAATAACTCAATATTGTTAGAATTATTATAAAAAGTACTTTCATAAGATATACCCTTATTTATTAAATTCTTTATCTTTAAAATTAATAATTTGTTTCGTTACAATATCTACATCCAATTTCTTGTCCCCTATCAATGAATTTAGTTCTTTATATAATAATTGATGTTCTTGTAATTCGGTGGTTTTTCCTTTAATATCAGTTGCATGGAAGATTTCATCCAACAATATTAAAGAATGATAATCAGAATTTGCAACTAAAGCTTCATTTTTCAATATAACATCTGACTTATTAGATGATAACGATTTTAATGTTAATCCTGCACAAAAAATATTAATCCAACGATCTTCTACTATCCAGTTCCCAGATGTGGATTTTGTTTTTGATTGAACTTCACTTCTATCTTCTGAAAATGAATATAATGAAATATTTGTCTGTTTTCCTATTGCTAAATCATATTTTTCTTTAATTATTGGACTTACATTGGACCATTTTTCAATTGTGTTAATTGATTCTTTGAAGACAGATTTTTGCTCATTATTTAAATTCTTAGGATGTATCTCTAACCCATTCCCATCCAATAAACTAATCGGATTATTCATAGAATACTGATACGGAGTCCAGCCGTAGTATTTCTCCCAAAGCTTATCTATACTCAAAAAACGCCCCAAATCGTAATCATATTTTCTTACTCCGTGGTCAGCGAGTTTGCTTTCGTTGTCTTGCTCTTTGTAAATGTATTTGCTTCTGGTTTTGCCGTCCTCGAGTGGTATCGGCTTGCCAAAAGGCTCGTAATCATATTTTGCTATTGTATTTCCGAAATTATCCAATACCATTCTCGTACTTCCCAAGTGATCTAAAATTCTATATTGTATCTCAAATATTATCAAAAATTGATTTTGAAATTTGTGCTTGTTTAAGAATTGCTTTAAAAGTTCCTTCCGGTATATCTTTCGTATGAATAGCTAAATAGGTTTGTCTTCCATCTGGATGTCTTAAAACTATATGTGATCCACTTCTTTTTATTTCTAAAAAGCCTAATTTTAACAATTTAGATAAGATCTCTTTTGGCTTATATGGCATAACTAAATCTCGACTGTTGATAACATATATTCTTTGTTTTTTACATCAATATTGTTATCTTGAATCCATAATTTAATTAAATCTTTAGCAGCTTCTTTGGCTCCGTCAATACCAAAACCGTGAGTTGTTAAGTTATACAATGGTATATGTGCATAGTAATAACCTTCTGGAAAATCCTCATCTTCTATCTTTTCATATATTATTGCAAAATTCATTTTTCACTCCAAAATTATTCTAATTTATAGACTTTATTATTTTAGTTTTATTTTTTAAAATACTCAAAAAACGCCCCAAATCGTAATCGTATTTGCGTACTTAAGTGGTCTGCGAGTTTTCTTCATTCCCCTTCAATTTGAAGGGGTGCCCCAAAGGGCGGGGTAGTTTTTTACCTTTTCTTCAAGTCCCTCCCTTAATGGGGAGGGATTTAGGGTGGGGTTTGACGAAGACGTTATTTTTAAAGTAGATGCCGCACCGAAGTGCGTCATGACAGATTAAAGTTTAACGCGATTCTTCGCTATATTATTTCGTAATTTTTATATTCAAAGAGGCGTTTGCCAGTAATTTTTTCGAATAAATAAAGCAGTTTTGTTAAAAAATCGAGTTTTTTTTGATTGATATTAAATGAAAAATCCCAATCAGCTTTTTTAATTCGTTCAATCATTACTTCGGGATGTGTTTCTTTAAATTCAGAAAGAGAGTCAATTTGAAAATAATCGTAATGGTCATCTTCTTTGATATTCTTTTTCATCCAGTTATCGTCGTGCCAGAGTTTATTGAAATACTTTTGCTTTTCTTTTTGCTTAAAAGGTGATTTCACCCATCCATAATGAAAAATATAAGCTGGAATTAGTTTTACTTTCAATTTATTGCCATTTATTCTGAATCCCTGAGCGTCTCCGTGTGAGCGAATTTGTTTATTATTTCTGATTATTCTTATTTCTCTGCGATACCATTTTCTTGAATCGCCGTAGTAATTATATGATCCGTAAAAATGCTTATAATGAAACAATAATCCTTCTACTTCCTTGTTATCATTGTATTTTTGAGTTGCTTCTTTTATAGCTTTTAGATATGATTCGTGGACAACTTCGTCAGCTTGTATATAAAAGCACCAGTCGTATTCCTCTGGGATTGCATCGAATGCTTTATTGGTCTCAACTGAAAGAACAACACCACCTTCGCGAAGGCTATCGTCCCAGATTGAATGAATGATTTCAATTTTTGGGGAATTAATTGATTTAATCATCATTTCGGTATTGTCATCGGAATTGCCAAGGCAAATTATGAATTTATCGCAAATAGGGAGTATGGAGTTTATTGATTCTATTACGGGATAATCGAATTTTTCTGCATTTCTTACGAATGTAAATCCGCATATTTTGGAGTTGTGATTGCTCATTAAAATAAAAAACTATAATTTTTCA
>CAIWET010000516.1 GCA_903911805.1 uncultured Ignavibacteria bacterium
ATTTCTTAAATTTGTGTTATTATTTAAGTGTAAAAAATATGAAAAAAATAATATATATATTGCTATTAATTTCTTTGGTATCTTGCAAAACAGATACTACCGAAATTCAACCTGTTGAATTAATTCCATTCTATGTTCCGACAGGATTTCCGCAACCAAATTTTGACCATAAAATAACACAGGAACGATTTGAATTAGGTCGAGCATTATTTTATGAAAACAGAATTGCAAAAGAGAATAAAATCGCCTGTGCTACTTGCCATATTCAGAAAAATGCTTTTACTACAATCACTTCTTCCATTGGATTTGGCTTTAATGGTGAACCGACAATTCGTAATATTTTACCATTGCAAAACATTGCATTTTATGAAAACTTCTTATGGGATGGCGGTGGTCATAATTTAGAGGAAATGTTATATGATGATTTAACATCACCCGTGTTTTTTAATAATGATACATTAAAAATATTAGAATTTTTGGAGAATGATTCCATTTATAATAAAATGTTTAAGAGTGCTTTTGGAAATGATGCAAGACCTCACGCATATTTAGTTGCAAAAGCAATTGCCGACTTTGTAAGATGCTTAATTTCTGATAATTCCAAATATGACAGATATAAAAAAGGTGATAAATCAGCAATGAATGCCTTTGAAATCCAAGGAATGAACTTGTTTTTTAGTGATTCAGTAAATTGCACTTCTTGCCATAGTGGACCATTGTTTTCTGATTTCAAATTCCACAATACTGGCGTATATACTCACTATTGGGATAGAGGTAGATACTATGTTACTAACGAAGATGTTGACAGATACAAATTTAGGACTTCAAGTTTACGAAATATTGCGAAAACTCCTCCCTATTTACACGATGGCCAATGGTACACATTAGAAGAAGTGATTAACAATTATAACATAGGTGGAAAGCATATTATGGCAAAAGATCCTTTGATGCGACCATTGAATTTAAATGATAATCAAATAAAAGCGTTAATTGCGTTTCTTAATACTTTGACAGATGATGAATTTATTAATAATAAAAAATTCAGCAAATAGATATGAGTGAAAAAGCAAATTATAGAAGAAATTTTTTAAAAGGATTATTGGCAATTGGTGTTATATCAACTACTTGCCCAAGAAAACTTTTAGCTAAAATTGAACCTGAAAAATTAGTTTCTGATCCTAAAGGAATTTTAGGAATTTATAAACTAAAATTATCAGACTATCCTAAACTTGCCACGATGTGGGGAGTTGTAAGAATTGAAATCCCAACAATTGAAGGTGCCAAAACAAGAGTTGTAATAACTAGAATTCCAAAAGATAGTTACGGTGTGGATTTTTCTGTAATTTTAGAAAATTGCACTCATCAGGGAAGACCAATTTACGATGTAAATCCTGAAACAGAGATAATTGAATGCTCTGGACACGGTTCAACTTTTGACCCAACTGGAACATATATTGCTGGACCTGCTAATAAAGATTTGGAAACTTATAAAATCACTTATGATGGTGGCGAATATCTAGAATTTGAATGTTATTTCTTTGACCCAAAAACCGATGTATCAGAACAAAATAGTAAATATTTTTTAAATGATATTTATCCAAATCCCTGCGATGATTTTGCTGTAATTGGTTATGGAATTTCTGAAAGTAATCATTTAGATGTTGATTTAATTGATTTAAACGGATTTATAATTAGATCTATTCATAGTGGATTTATCGAATCAGGAAGTTACAATCTTAGGTTCAATACAAGCCAATTAAATACTGGTACATATTTCGTAAAAATGAAATATTTAAATAATGAGAAAATTGTAAAATTATTAGTTGCTCATTAATGAAACAGCACTCAAGAAGAGAATTTATTCAAATATCATTAGCAGGAACTTTTGCAGCAATTACCCTTACTTCTTGTGAATATGATACTATTGTAAATCCAGGATTAAGTGGAAATTCAATTAAAATCGATTTAACCAATCAATTATCTGATGGTTTATATGGGAAAGCACCAGGAAAGCCAAGATTAATTTTAGATAATTTAGGTGCAGGGTTTTCAAAATCATTTGATGGAATTAATTTCGGGATACCTTTGATAATTTCCAGAATTAAAAGTGATGATGATGAAGATGATTTTTCTTGTTTCTCTTCTTTATGCACACATATGAGTTGCACAGGTATTAGACCATCGCTTGGAGCTACCTTAACAAATAGACATATCGTTTGCCCTTGCCATTCATCAAGATTTGACGCATTTAATCACGGGAAAGTAGTTCAAGGACCAGCAGAGGCTTCCCTAAAAGAATTCAAAACTAAATATTATGCCCAATCAAAAACATTGGAAATTTTCTACTAAAAATAAAAAATGAAGAGGGCACCGGGCAAAGATGGGATCCCTTAGCCACTCTTCTATTCATTGTTACATTTTAATGTGGGTTCAAAAATAATAACAATTAAATTTCAAAAAAGTTACATATAAAATTAAATAAATTGTAAA
>CAIWET010000517.1 GCA_903911805.1 uncultured Ignavibacteria bacterium
AAAAATTATTAAGTTTAAATGATTTGCCCAAATTGTCATCTTGAAATAGGAAAAGAAAATATTAATGTTCAAACTGATGTTGCTCATTGTTTGCACTGTAATTCTTTGCTCAAACTATCAAATATTGTAAAATTAGTAGATAATGATTTTAATCTTTTTAATCATCCTGAAGGCACTTGGATTAAAAATCAATTTAATTCCATTGTTATAGGTTCTACAACTCGTTCTCCTATTGCATTCGTGCAGCTACCATTTTTGACAATTTGGTCAGGTGCAGCTTTTTAGAATTTTTTTATAAGGGCTGATTTATTTAAGGAATTCAATTTAATTGCATTTATATTTTTTATGGTCTTTTGCTTATTTGGATCAGTATTTTGGATTTTTACATTTATGAATATTTGGGGTAAAGTAGAAATTACACTTGATATTAAAGGAGGTGCGATATTTACTGGAATTGGAAATATTGGATTTACTAGGGAATTCAAATGGGATGAACTTAAATCGATTATTGAGACTCCTGGAAGATTTTATTATAATAATATTTTTGCAAATCAAATAAGAATCGAAACAAAGGTCAATTCAATTTATGTAATAGGAATTAATAGGAAGAGACTTTCATATATTCTTAATTCTCTAAATAAAATTCATTCAAATATTAAAATTTTAGGAAGATTAATTTAGTAGTTTGATTATGCCCTAACAACTTATCCAAAACTATATCGATAGCCAAAAAGAGCCAAAGCGCAGCGAAATGCTGATTTTACATAATCGAATTCTGCTATAAAAGACATAAATTTAGAAATACTTGATGAAGCTGTTAAATATGGATTTGGAGATTGACAATCCGAATTTTTATTATTAGTCATTTCTTAAAATTCATTAGACCCATTAAAAATAATATTAAATTACTTATCTTTTTGTTCTCATAGATTTACAATTATTGAATAATAATAAACATTATTTAACGTTTACTGTTAATATTGATATAAGGAGTAAAAATGAATTTTAATGTTGTTTTAGAAGAGGCTGAAGAGGGCGGGTTTAATGTAATTGTTCCTGCACTTGATGGCTGTTTTACACAGGGTGATACCGAAAAAGAAGCATTAGAAAATGCAAAAGAAGCTATTTTGTGTTATTTAGAGGGATTAGAGAAATTAAATCAAATATATTCAAAACCTCAATATAAAATCCATCAATTAAGTTTAGCTATATGAGTAAATCTTTTTCTGGTAATGATTTGATAAAGGCTCTAAGAAGACTGGGTTTTATTATTGATCATCAAAGGGGCAGTCATATTTTCTTACATAATATAGAAATTAATAAAACCATAATAGTTCCTAATCACAAAGAAATAAAAAAGGGTACTTTACATCAAATTCTAAAACAATCTAATTTATCTATTGAAGAATTAAAAAATTTAATTTAATCTTTCCCCCCTAATTCCTTTTTTCTTTCGTCATTTATTTATTATAGTATTTTGAAAATTGAAAAAATGAAAATTAAGCTCTATAACTCGTTAACAAAATCTACTGATGAATTCACTCCAATTAATGGGAATGAAGTGAGAATGTACTCTTGTGGACCTACAGTGTACAATTTTGCTCATATTGGAAATATGCGTGCTTTTCTTTTTGCTGACTTTTTGCAACGCGTTTTGCGTGTAGTTGGTGAGCACGATTTGAAGTGGGTGATGAATATTACTAATATTGACGATAAAACTATTCGCGATAGCCAACCTGGTAGCAATGCCTGGCTTGGTGATATGGGAAAACAAACAGATAATCCATTAGAGAATTTGTTAAATCTGACCAAGTTTTATGAAAACGAATTTTTGAAAGATATCGCAACTCTAGGTATTAATCCTGAACATTTTTATTCAATGCCCAAAGCAACTGAATATATAGAAGAAATGAAGGACCTGATTTTAAAAATTATCGACAATGGTATTGCTTATGTGTCTGATAATTCCGTTTATTTCAACGTAAATGAATGGCGCAAAAAAGATATTTATGGTAAATTGAAAAAAATAGATTTTGACAATTTTCTCCAAGGTGCCAGAGTTGATGCCGATACTTACGAACGCGAACAAGCTAGCGATTTCGTACTCTGGAAAGGTAAAAAAGAAAATGAGCCATTCTGGGATTTTGAGATTAATGGAGTAAATGTTCCTGGTCGTCCTGGATGGCACATTGAATGCTCGGCAATGGAAAAAGTACTTTTAGATTTACCATTCGATATTCATACAGGCGGAATTGATTTGAAGTTCCCTCATCACGAAGATGAAATTGCTCAAAGCAAAGCTGGATATGGAATTGAGCCTACTGCTTTTTGGTGCCACAACGAATTTTTGGAAGTTGAAGGTCAAAAAATGAGTAAATCCCTTGGCAATTTCTTCACTTTAAGAGATTTGCTTAATAAAGGTGTAGATGCCAAAGATATTCGTTTGGCAATGCTTTCAACTCATTATGGAACAAAATATAATTTCACTTTTAAAGATGTGGAGGCAACTCGCAAAGCAAGATTGAGAGTTCAGGAATTTATTTATACACTTTTTGATGAACAATTTGGAACAAAAGAAGTTTCTATTGATGATTTGCAGAACAGCGTTTTTGTTCAATTAGCTGATGATTTACATTCACCAAAAGCACTAGCGGCAATCTTTACGATTATTAATAATCATAATGCTGCTGAATTGACAAAAGAATCGAAAGATCAGTTAATAAATCTTTTCGCTAAATTGAATGATATTTATGCTGTTTGGGAGATCACTCCAAGACCAGCAGAAGAAAAACAAGAAGCACCAGTTGAAGTTATTGAATTGGCAAACCAACGCTGGCAAGCAAAAAAAGACAAAAATTGGGGATTGGCTGACGAAATAAGAGCAAAAGTAACATCACTTGGTTGGACAATTAAGGACACAAAAGAGGGCTTTGATCTTGTGGCTAACTAAACTCAAGAATTCTGATGAAAAATTAATACTTTATTGCTCAATATTTGTGTTAATTTTTTCTAGAATAATTGCATCATTGATAATTCCGGTTTATGATGATGCTTATATTACTTATAGGTATGCCGAAAATTTAAGTAATGGTCTTGGCTTAATTTATAATAGTGGTGAAAATGTATTAGGATTAACAACGCCAATTTGGGGTTTGGTTACTGCTTTTTTTTCATTTATAGGGCTTAAATTACCAAATTCGGCTCTAATTTTGAATATTATTTTAGATGGTTTATTGTTATTTCTCACTCAAAAAACTATTTTTAAGAAACAAAATAACGCATTTTTGCTCTTTGCTATTTTTTATTCCATAAGTCCAATGATTTCCAGAATCACTATTGGTGGAATGGAAATGAATTTGTTTTTAATAGGAATTTTAAGCGCAATTTATTTTTACAATCAAGACAAAAAAGTGATTTCGATTGTTATTGCTTCAATTTCATATTTTATAAGACCTGAAGCTGTATTTTTAGTTTTAGCATTGATTTTAATCGAGTTTATTTCTGGCAAAAAAGCTAATGCTTTTTATTTTGGATTACTTTCACTTGCTATTGTAACTCCTTTTTTGATAATAATTTATAATTATTATGGTTCATTTATCCCTCAGTCAATTAGCTCCAAATGGGGATTAGAGAAAGGTCCAATGCTAACTTCTTTTCTTGATTTGATAGGTAAGGATATATTAGCAAATACCCTTTTTCCATTGGCTTTATTAGGAGCCTTTCAGAAAATAAAAGAGAATAATTTAGTAAGAATTTATTCAATTTTTGCACTCATCTTTATTGTGATTTATACATTACTTAGAGTAAAAATATGGTCTTGGTATCCAGCACCAATTATCTATTTACAATTCGTTTTAAGTGCTTTTGGTTTATCATTTTTTATCAATAAATATAGCAATTTTAAAATAGTACAAATTATTGGGAAATATCAATTTGTTTTAATGTTTGTTCCTCTTGTTATATGGGGCGGATTAAAGTATCATTACAAGCAAGATAGTGTTACAGCGAATATTTACAAACCTTTGACTGACTATTTTCAAGACATTAAAGATAAAGAGAAATTATCAATTTTTGCAAATGATATTGGCATAATCGGATTTGCATCAAATTCATACATTTTTGATGCTGAAGGATTAGTTTCACCATCTAGAAAAAACTATAAAATTTATAGTGATATGATTGAGAATAATAACTATAATTATCTTTTTTTAAATGTAAATTTAGTAAATATAGATTTGATGACTAACAAATTTAATAGCAGATATTTTCCAATTAAGAGGTTTGCAAAATCTGGCGATACAACATTATTTCCTGATAGACAATCGCTGAATAATGCTTGGAGTCAAGATTATATATTATATAAGAGAAAGATTTAAATTCTAAGAATCGATTCTACAATAGAAATAAATTAGTGAGTTTATAATTCATAATGCCCTTTAACTGAAATAATTCTAACTTCATCGTCAATTATTTGATAAATAAGTCTATGTTCTTTATTGATTCTTCTCGACCAGCAATGTACCAAATTGTGTTTTAGAGGTTCTTGTTCACCAATCCCATCAAAGGGAGTTCGTTCAATTGCTTCTATTAATTTTGCAATTTTAATGAATATTTTTTTATCAATTGATGACCATAAAACAAAATCATCAAATGCTTTCGAATGAAAAGTAATCTTTTTCATAATCAGATAAGTTCGGTCACTAATTTATTAAATTCATCATTAGTAAAACTAACAGCATTATTACTATTATTTAAGTCATTGACTCGATATTCAATTTCATTATCAGAAATATTATTGATATTATCTAAGGTTACAACAATCTTAATATTACGATTATGATAAATTGACTTTAATGAATTAATAAAATTTATATCTAACAAATCAGCGTTAACTTTATATGTGCTTGTCATTTTCTCTCCAATTTAATCTAAAATTTATAAACGTAATTTTTTAAAATATATTATAGTTTTAGAAAAGTTGATTTGTCTTTTCTAAAACCATGTTTCGTTTCTTTTCAGATGGGCTCCACCTCAAAGGTGGGGTCCATCTTTAGAAATAAAAAAAGGAGCTAAAAGCTCCTTTTAATAAAATTCATTTTAAAGAATATTAGTTATTCAATGCCTCGGCACCACCAACAATTTCAAGCATTTCTTTAGTAATTGCTGCTTGACGTTCTCTGTTGTAAACCAAATTCAAACTCTTTATTAAATCATTTGCATTCTTTGTAGCATTTTCCATTGCAATCATTCTGGCTGCTTCCTCAGATGCGCTTGATTCGAGCAAAGTTTTCCAAACTTGAATTTCTATGTGTTTTGGTAACAAAACGTCAAGAATTTCAGCTTGATTTGGCTCAAAAATATAGTCTGCATTTGTCGCATTTGCGCTTTGTGCTGCAGCTTCAATCGGGAGCAACTGAATCATTTTTGGTATTTGATTAATCAAATTTTTAAACTCATTGAAATAAATCATCACTCTGTCGTAATCGCCAGCAATAAATCCATTTGAAACGTGTTCACTGATTTTTTGAGCTGATGAAAAATGCAATTTTGCAAATATTCCTGCAAATTCCAATGGGTAATTGAGTTTTTCTCTACTTAAAAACTGAACTGCTTTTTTGCCAACAGGAATTAAAGTAATATTTACATCTTCGCCAATAGATTTATATTCTTCGGTTAAAAATTTCGAGACTAATCTGAATAAACTGGTATTAAAACTGCCGCACATACCTCTATCAGAGGAAACAACTACTACAGCAATGTTTTTTACGTTTGGTCTGGATTGAATCAATTCGTGTGAATAATTTTCTCCAACGGTAGCAACTAAATTTTGCATCATTTTAGCAAGATTATTTGTATAAGGTCTTGCTGAAACAATCGCATTTTGAGATCTCCTCAATTTAGCTGCTGCCACCATTCTCATTGCCTGAGTAATTTTGGCTGTGCTAGAAATTGCACCAATTCTTCTTTTAATATCGCGTAAGGTAGCCATAATTTCCCTTAATCGTGTTTAATTATAAATATTGCCATTCTTTTTCAAGATAATTTTGCACATAATCGGCAACGCTATCTTCCAAAGAGGCAAATTTGAAATCTTTTATTTTGTTATTAAGCTTAGTCAAATCAGCTTGAGTAAAATTCTGATATTGGCCTTTAATTGAGTCAGGCATTTCTACATACTCAATATCTGGAGTCATATTTAATGATTTAAAAACGGAAGTCATTAAATCATTCCAACTTCTTGCAACTCCGGTACCAATATTATATATTCCATAAATATGGTTATTTTCTAGAATCTTAGCCATTATTTCGCATACATCTTTAATATATACAAAATCTCGCATTTGTCCGCCATCGGGGTAAACATCTTCGTTTGATTTGAATAGCTTAACTTTGTGTGTTTCTTTAATTTGATTATACGCTTTATAAACCATACTAGACATATCATCTTTATGATATTCATTAGGACCAAAAACATTAAAGAATTTTAGTCCAACAAACTTTTTGTCTAATTTTTTATTAATTACCCATAAGTCAAAAAGATGCTTAGAAAATCCATAAGGATTAAGCGGCTTCAAATTATGAAACACTGTATCGCTATAGCCTTCAACTCCATTGCCGTAAGTTGCAGCACTAGAGGCATAGATGAATCTGATATCATTTTGATTTGCAAATTCAGCTAATCGAATGCTAAAGTCATAGTTGTTTTTTATTATATAATCTACATTTCTTTCGGTTGTGCGGCTGCAAGCTCCAAGATGAATAATTGAGTCTAAATTAGAGAAAATGGGATCAGTTTTCATTGCCTCGAATAATTCTTCTTTGGGAATGTATTTGACTATATTTTTTCCTATCAGATTTTTCCATTTTGGAGATTCAGCAAGATGATCCACAACTATAATATCATTATAGCCAAGATCGTTCAGCTTTCGTAAGAAAGCTGAACCTATGAATCCTGCACCACCTGTTAAAAGTATCATTATTTCAATGTCATTTTAAAGTTTTCTGTAAATTTGCCAACTGTATCTTTAAGTTTGGCAATTATATCGTCAGTTAATTCTTTTTTACTAGCTAAATCAGTTAATAAAGAAGGATTGTTGTTTTCTACGAAATCAAACAATTCGTGTTCAAATCTATGAATAGAATTTGTTGGAAGTGTATCTAAATAACCATTAGTTGCACTCCAAATTAGAATAACTTGTTTCTCAATATTTAGCGGAACAAATTGACCTTGTTTCATAACTTCAGTTAATCTAAAGCCTCTTGTAAGCTGTTGCTGAGTAGAAGCATCAAGATCGGATCCGAATTTAGCGAATGATTCTAATTCACGGAACTGAGCCAAATCAAGTTTTAATGGACCAGCTACTTTTTTCATAGCTTTGATTTGAGCATTACCACCAACGCGGGATACTGAAATACCGATGTTCAAAGCAGGTCTGATACCAGCGTTAAACAAGTTTGGTTCAAGATAAATCTGACCATCAGTAATTGAAATTACGTTTGTTGGGATATATGCAGAAACGTCACCTGCTTGAGTTTCGATAACTGGAAGAGCTGTCATAGAGCCTGCTCCCAATTCATCAGAAAGCTTTGCAGCTCTTTCGAGTAATCTTGAATGCAAATAGAAAATATCGCCAGGATAAGCTTCACGTCCTGGAGGTCTTCTTAACAGAAGTGATACTTGACGATAAGCTGCTGCTTGTTTTGATAAATCGTCATAAATTACTAATGAATGCATTCCATTGTCACGGAAATATTCACCCATAGAAGCACCACAATATGGTCCAATAAACTGCAATGGAGCAGGATCGGAAGCATTTGCAGCAACAACGATTGTATATTCTAAAGCACCATATTCTTCAAGATATGCAACAACGTTAGCAACTGTTGATCCTTTTTGACCAACTGCTACGTAAATACAAAATACTGGATTAATACCGTTAGCTTTAGCTTCAGCAGTATGAGTATATTTTTGATTGATGATAGTATCAAGAGCAACAGCAGTTTTACCTGTTTGACGGTCACCGATGATTAATTCTCTCTGGCCTCTTCCGATTGGAATTAGAGCATCAACTACTTTAATACCAGTCTGTAATGGTTCTTTAACTGGCTGACGTTGTAAAACGCCAGGAGCTTTTCTTTCGATTGGATAAATTTGAGTTGTATTAATTGGACCTTTGTTATCAATTGGAAATCCAAGTGGATTAACAACTCTGCCCAATAATTCTTTTCCAACAGGAACAGAAGCGATTTTGCCTGTTCTTTTAACAGTATCGCCTTCTTTAACAAGTCTGTCTTCACCAAAAAGCATAACACCAACGTTATCTTCTTCGAGGTTTAACACCATTCCGATAACATCATTAGGGAATTCAACGAGCTCAGAAGCCATAGCTTTAGTCAAGCCGTAAACTCTGGCAACGCCATCACCCACCTGAAGAACTGTTCCCACTTCATATATATCTGCCTCGTTTTCAAAACCTGATAACTGTCGGCGTAATATTGCGGAAATTTCTTCCGGACGAACATCTACCATATTAAATCCTTTTTATATATATAATAATTAATCTCTAAATGAAATAAATTAATACTGAATATTAATTATAATCTTCAGCTAAGCGTTTATGTAAATGCTTGAGCTGATTTTTAACTGTAGCATCAAAAACCCAATCGCCAATTTTAACCATAATGCCACCTTGAACAGTAGCATCTACTTTATAGCTGGCAATAATTTCTTTTTGGGTATTTTCTGCTATTTGCATTTCAGTTTTCTTTTTTTGTTCTGCTGACATTTCAACTGCTGAGGTAATTTCAACAACTAATCTGTTATTTAGCAAGTAATAAAGAATTTCATATTGATTGCAAATAGCTGAAATCAGGCCTACTCTGCCTTTTTGAATTAAAAGAAGAATAAAATTAAAAGTAAGTTGATTTACTTTACCATCTAAAACTTCTTTCATAGCGTTTCTTTTAACCCAATGGCGGATAACCGGACTTTTGGTCATATTAGTAAATTCTTTCGAACTTTTTAATAAGACATCAACAAGTTTAAGATCATCGTAAACCTCATTGGTTAATTTTGCTTCTGTTGCAGTAACTATTAAAGCACGTGCAAATCTTAGTGATACTTTTTGCTCAGTCATTTCTCACCAATTAATTTCTTGGAAGTTTTTCAATGTAAGAATCAATTAATTTTATGTGTTTATCTTTATCTAACGTTTCGTTGATCATTTTTGAAGTAGCAATGATAACCAAATCTGCCATTTCTTTTCTTAATTCCTTGATTGCCATATCTTTGCTTCTGTCAATTTCGCGAGTTGCTTCAGCAACTTTTGCTCTTTTAACATTTTCGGCTTCTTCAGTTGCTTTTCTTACAATTGCTTCTGCCTGTACTTTTCCTTTGCTTATGATTTCTGACATTTCTTTATGTGCATTTGAAATTTTTTCCTGCGCTTCTTTCAAAATTGCTTTTGCTTCTTCATTTGCTGAATGTGCATTAGCAATATTGTCAGTTATGCTTTTGTTTCTTTTTTCTAAGCTTGGAAAAATTTGTATTTTCAATACAATTCTCAAAACAAAAAGAAAGATACCAAAATTGACTAATGTCCAGAAAATCAAACCAAACGTTTTATTCAGAATAAAATCCATTAATAACCTCTATGGAATATATTATAATAAG
>CAIWET010000518.1 GCA_903911805.1 uncultured Ignavibacteria bacterium
AGGCGTTTCCAGAATTGATCTCTCCAATAAGTTTTAGGCAACATAAAACCATATAGATTCTTTGAACTATCTTTTAATACATAATCATCATATTCAGCCGTACTATAAAAATCTAAATGATACTCACCACCCAATGGAGAATTAAAACTATTAGTAAAAATCAAAGGATTTGTTCTTCGATTGGCATAACCTATATACCATTCTTTAGTCATAGTTGTATCAAATGTGGTATTTAATAATGTTATATCAAAAAATGAAGAATCATTGTTTTCAAAATCTATTTGTGGTCTATTAAAAAAATGATCCCATAGTTTCTTTGTTCTAATATTCTCAAGACTGACAAAATTTCTAATTGGATTATTATTATATTTTGGATGAAAATTCTCCCAAATCTTATACCCATGAGCATAATAACTTTGAAGCCTTAATTTCATTAGAGTATCATCATTTATTGTTATCCAGTCGTGAAGCTTACGCATTTCCCGACGAACAGACTCTTTTCCTTGATAAATTCTTTCGGGTGGAATCCCTAAGAAATTTGAAGCACTATTTAAATTCCATAATCTTGATGTGTCCAATCCGCAGGTTTCTCCAGATAATCTAAAAAAGTCTCTTCCAACTGAATCATCTTTTAAATATTCCCAATCAGATAATAGATTCAATCTTGTTTTTGTTGATTGTGAATGAAAATCCCAATCATCAATTCCAGGTTTTGGTCTGCCATTTCCTATCTGTCTAACCCATTTGTTATTTGCTGAATCCCAAACATCTACTGAATCTGGTGTCATAGCTCCATTTCCATCAATTCCTGTTTTTGAACCATCATAAATGATACCTTTAGCCCCAGCAATAATTGGCAGAATTGAAGTATATCTTAATTCTTCACCAGTAAAAGGTCTATTTGTTAAATACCATTTATTTGTAGTATCATCGAGTTTCCACCAAGTATGGGACAACAATTCACCATACCAGAATTTATCTGAAAAAATGAATGAATTTTTTTGTTTTAAAGTAAAATTTTGTGTAAATGATTCCAAATATGTTAACCAAGATGTTCTTGCTGAATTATCAAATACATTTAAAAGCTGAAAATAATTTGTTGTGTCGAATGTTTGACTTCTGAAATAACTGATTGGGTATATAGAACTTCCAATTATCATCAACTCTTCGTAGTTAATTTTAGTATTATCTGTATTTTGTACAAAATCTGTACGGTATTTATGTGAAATACCCATAAAACCATTTTTTAAACCCAAGCCACGAATATAATCTCCGTATCCCTCAACATTATTTCTTATGTATGGAGTCGAAATATGTCTATACATACTTAACAATCCAAACCATCTATCAGAGGGATTTACATATCGTTCGTAATGTTCTGGGTATAAAGGACCTGTCTCTGTTGCAGTAATATTTCCAATTAATTTATGAAAATATCGGTCACAAATCCAATGATATAAGCCGCCTTCTGTAATAATGATAAATCTGAATGGTCTGATTAAACTGTCTTTTATTCTGGATGTGGAATATTTTGTTAAGCAAGATTGCACATTATTTCTAATTAGAGTGTCAAAAACTCCATTTAATAAGCTGTCGCAATGTGGAGTAACTAATTTTATATCTCTTATCGCAATTGATAATTTTCCTTTATAGAGTACTTCTATTTTGATTTTATCTATGCTTCCATTAACTACATCTCCTCCTTTTAATTTTAGATTATTATTTAGTGTATCACCGTCCATCCTAAATTTAGCTTTTATAGTAACATCTTCATTATTAAGGGGTAGCATATTTTTTGTAATTGAGATTTTCTTTGTTACTGTTTTTGGGATTCTTTCCTTTAAATATTTTCCTCTTCCATTACTATTGAAATCATATAACGAATCTGAATTATTTATTGGCAAAGTTGCAAATCTGATTGTGTTTGCAACTGCTGTATCGTTAGTCAATTGATAAGGTAATTCGATTGATAAGACTTCATCACTTCCCAAAGAATTATCACTGCCATATCTTTTCAATGTAATTGTAAAATACATCTCCTGACAAAGGTAGTTATTATTTAAATCTGGATCACTTGCAGTCCAGCCAGCCATATTAAGTTTATCATTGGGCCAAGGATCAATCAATATCGTATCAAACTTTGATGCATTATTGCTAGTTGTGTCAATAAGTCTTCTTGCTCCAGAAGCATCTGTTTCAAAAAATCCTTTAGTTTTTTGGAATCCAAATACCAAATTTGTATTATCATTTGGATTTATTATTAATGAATCTGGTTTTGTAGAGTTTAATTGAAGTGAAGGCGAATATTGCAATCCTCTGCTATTGAATAAATCTGAACCTAATGCATGAGAAATGCCATTCAATTCAATAAATAAATCGCTTCTATTTGCAATTGGTAAAAGTGGATCATCTTCAATATCTTTCTGTGAAACCTGCGATTGATTCATATTTAAATTTGTAATCAATAAACTATCTCTCTGCCATTGAAATCCTTTGATAAACTTTTTCTGTTTAAATAATGAATCATTTGAATTTATGTAATAATTTGAATTACCTAAATAATTAAATGAATATTGTGCTGGGTCAGAATTTTGTGCAAATGCCATAATTCCGTTAAATATTAATAAAAAAATAATCTTTTTCATAATATTATCCTTCAATTAAAATCTTTTGAGAAAAATTCAAATTTTTGGATTCAAATTGTATTAGGTAAATACCATTAATAATTGTATTAGGTAAAGTGATCCTATTTGTTCCAGTATTTATTGGTTGTTTTATATTGAATAAAATATTTCCCTTTAAATCAATAATTTTTATTGAAGGTGTATCAATAGGAATTGAATTATTTTCAATGATTATAGTATTTTTTAAAGTCGAAATTTTGATTTGAGTTTTAGAATTATTATTTTCAGTTACTCCAACGGGCTTTGGAGAAAGTAATGCATTTCCAGTGAATAATTTATTATTCAAATTTATTGATAATGGTCTTGCCATTAAATCAAATATTTGAATATTTGATTTAAAATCATTTTTTATCAAATGAAGTTTAACATCACCATAAAATAAAAATAATTCATTATTTAAAGTAAATTCAAAATCAAAACATCCTTGTTGTTTAATTTGATTTGAATTTAAAATTAATTCAAATTTTTGTGTATCATAAATATTTACGTGATGTGGATAAAAGGTTCTAACAGCTACAAATTTGTCATCCCAAGAAAACTTGATTTCCTTGAAATCTGTTTGATTATCGGGTGCTTCTAATTCAAATCTTTTAATCTCAGATAAAGAATCAGTATTCCAAAGAGTAAGATAGAATTTCTTATTCTTCTGGCTGTCTGTATAAATTGAAGCCGTTGCAAACATTTTGCCATTGTGGGATACTTTAATAATTTCTTGTCTGTTAATTGATGTATTAGTTTTAATTTCTTTACCAGAATTCACATCAATTATTGAAACAATATTGCATTTTTCGTAATCTTTAATGCAAATAAGTTTTTCATCATCATGCCAGAAATCGCACCAATAAAAACCTGATAATTGCTTGATAGCTTTTCCAGTTGTTAAATCATATAAATTATGATTTCCTGGAGTATCACCTAACCAAGTTATCAAATATTTGTCATTTTTGGAAATTGACATTCCATAGATTTCTGTAGCTTTTGGTACTCCACTATTGTCAAATTTAGAAACAAAACTACCGTCTGAAGAACGATACTTGCTGATAGTATTTCCACCAGCAACATAAATAAATTCTCCATCTTTAGAGAATTGGGCATAAGAACCTCCAATATCTTTTTCCCAAGCAATTTCGTATTCCTGAGAAAATAGACTTACACTTGCTATCAATAGCACCACGATAAACATTAATTTTTTCATTTTAATTCTCCAAATATTTTTCTAAAAATATCACCAAATTACAATTATTTGATTTTTTCCATCACACCAAAATATTTGGTTGTATTTAATTTGTAGTAAGAGTCTATTTCTAATGAAAATATATAGTTTCCAGATGGCACCGGATTTCCATTTAAATCCCTTCCATCCCATAAGATTGAATATTCAAACTGCCCAGAAACTTTAGAATTATTGATGCTTTGCACCAATTGTCCAGTAGTATTGAAAATATTTAATTTATAGCTAAAAGCTTGTGTAAGATTATGGTTAAATTTAATAGTTATTCCTTCAGTAAAAGGATTAGGATAAACCACAAAATCTGAGATATAAATACTTGATTGTTCTGAAATTATATTGAATTCTGCAGAAGCAACTGAATATTTATTATATACATTCCAAGCTCTAATTTTAATGTTGTGTTTTCCGGCTGACATATTAGAAAGCATTTGCTCTATTGAGCCATTTTGAGTGCCGTCAGTCGCCGAATTAAACTTAGGCGTTAAATTGATTGACGAAGGATTGTCGTCAATCCAGGCTTCGATTAAATGGCCAATTCCTGTGCCTGATGCATTGATTCCGTGAGCGTCTTCCAAATCGACAATCAACAATGGAGATTGACTTACAACATCACCATTTTTGAAATTTCTTGTTTCAAGATAAATCTTAATTGTTGGTGGAGTTGCATCAACATCTGTTATAGTATCATTACCAATAAATCTGATTTTATTGAAGTTACCTTTTGCAGTACGATTATCTGTATTATTGAATGCATAAACAAAGATTCTTCCAGTATTTTTTGAGAAGCTTATATCTTTTGGAATAATGAATGAAACTTCAAATTTTCCATTTTTTACGATACAAGAGCTTTTGTTTAATGCGCCACCAAACTTATTAATATAATGCTCCGAATAATCTATATCAATTGCTTTGATTAATTTATCTGCATCAAAAACATTCAATATTGCAGCTCCATTAAAAGTATCATCAATTTTATTATCTAAATAATTTCTTATAGATCCTGTAATTGTAATCTCAGTTAATGCTTGAATTTTAACTGTATCTTTTAAATTTGTTAAATCAATTCCATTAATTTTATCAATCGAAGATACTAATTCAGGCAAATGCAATTTCAAAGTTGGGTCACCAATTAAATAGAATTTTTCGTCATTGTCGCTATATCTAATTGATTTAACCCCATACATAATATCGCCAAGTCTTGAATATTGACCTGTCGATTCATTTCTTTCGAATAATTTAGTAAATAATACTTTATTGATAGCTGCATTTTCTGAAGATAAAACAACTCTTGTTGATGAAAATACTGCAATCGCACCACCACCATTTTTAATAAACATTTCTTCTGAACCACATCTTACTTCTGGCATATCAAATCTACCAAAATCGCAAGTTGCTGCACATAAAAAGAATAATTTATCGCTATTTTTAAATAATGGGATTGTTGTTTCTCTCTCTAATACTGTTTCGTGAGCCCAAACTCTTGGATTTCCGTGACCAACCCAATTTAATACCATTGTACCATAGTTATTTATAGTATTTAATAATTCTTCTGTTACAGCTGGTTTTTTAATACCATTAGGAATATTTTCTTTGGGATATTCAACCAAATAGATCTTCTTTTGTAAAATATCTAGAGGAACAAAATCAGCAGAAAGAACTTCGCTTTGACCTGTATGAGTGCTACCATCCCAACTATTATTGCCTTTAAAACTGTCGTCAGCCACTAAAAGAACATTATCTCGCCACAAATCCTTTGAAGAATTGCTTTCGTAATTTTTAATTTTATTTAGTACCAAATTCCCTGTTTCAGGTGATTGAATTGTCAATCTTCCAATAGATAAATCGGGCATATTATCATCGCCATCAACTCTGATAAAATAATCCTCTACGCAAGTAGACGTTATTGCATCCATTGCAGTTTTATCATCTTCAGATTCATAAGGAGGAATAAAATTCTTCTTTTGAGATGATATATTTTTATAATCATAATGTCCAGAACCCCAAAGAGCTACATATTTTGGTTTATTTTGCCAATTATGATATGCAAATGAGATAAAATCTCTTATTGATGTTGGGTCTGCTATTCCAGAGCCAAATTCATTAAAAATATTATCAGTTTTAATTACTACAGCAGTCATTTTATCGTGTGAAATCCTGTAATCTCTAAAAGCCTCAGCAGAAGCTAAAAATTCAGGTGGGCTAATAATTATTAATTCAGCATTTGATAAATTTTCTCTAATTCCAATATATTCAGTTTTTTCTACGGTTGGTTTTTTCAAATTGCCACTCAAATAATAATTTTTTGGTTTATCACTTGATAAAGTATCTCTAAAAATGAAAAGTCCACCAGTATTTGAATTATTTTTTAATAATTTTGGATTAATTTTATCAGAAATATTAAATCCATAAATATCACCGCTAAAACTATTTATTGAAAACTCAGTTTTACCATTTAATTTTTCATCTGACCAGAAATTTAATTCATTATTGATTGCCACAAAACTTCTTGGATATGAAATCTCGTAAAAATCGAACATTGGCAATGCTGTTGTAATATCACTATTGGTATAAGTAAATTTCAAAACACTTCTATTGTCGCTTGATATTCTTTCGGCTGGTAGTTCAAATTCCATTGTTTTTCTATATGCATCAACATAAGAACCAGAATTAATATATGTCAAAGAAATATTTCCTAATAAGTAGTTTGATTCATAAATTTGAAAGTCACCTTCGTGAGAGGCTCTATGGGCTGTAGTAACTTTATATTTTACAGAACCACTTCTATATAGATTTTGCAAAACATTTGTAAAGTTCGCTGGAAATATTGTGCGGCCAAACCATTGTCTCCCAGAGCCACTAATAAAAGCATTCGACAGTTCTTCTTCAAAAAAGAATCTATGAGTATAAACATCAGGGGTATTTTTTGGAGAATCTTCAAAAAGATTTACAGCATTTGCTCTTTTGCCATTATCGCCACCCCAAGTTATAAAATAATAATTTTTTTTACTATAATGGTTGATATAGTGAGAGAATGAACCATTTTTGTAATTAAAGCCATCAACTCCAGCAGCATAGAATATAATAGATTCTAAGTCGCCAGAAGCATTTGTTTTTATAATGATTTCTTGTTCATTTAATTTATTATTTTGGCCAGCTGTTTGATTTTCATTTAATTCTTTACCACCATTGCCAAAAACTTTGATTGTTGCGATATCATTTTTAGCAATATTGAAACCTAATGAAGAAAGCTGAGAAGCATCAATTTTATAAACGCCTTCGGATTCAATTGTAATCTTCGCCCAGTTAGCTGTATTTAATCCCATTGGCATATCGAGATGCTTGATGATATCTTGACTAATTTTATTTTGAGGAATAAGCCAATCTCTTGTTTGATTATGATTAATAGTAAAATTAAAATTATTATCATCATCGATTACTGATTTAGACACATAATTTTTGATTTTATCAAATTTTACAGTAAGCTTAATTTCAGAAGGAGTGATATATTTATTTAAATTTACATCAAAAATTGAATTATAAATTTTAATATGTGAGATATGTCTATTTCTTGCTATTCCAGAATATGCAACATTAACAAAACTACTTAAATTATTAATAGCATCAGAAGCATTATCATAAGTGATATCAACATTTTGATCATCAAATCCAGTTTTATTTGGAACTGTAATAGGGATTTTTATAAATGAATTCTTTTTATCAGATTGAGGTATTGTTTCGAGTTCGGAGTATTCAAAATTATCAGGTAAATTTGCATCAATAGATTTAGAAATAAAAACAGGTTTATATGAAATAACTAATTCTTCTTCATTAGAAGAAACAATTTTTAAACCGGGGAAAGATGCAAAAGCATTGATGGCTGGTATCAGCATCAGGGCAAATATTATTCTATATATATTACGATTCATTTCTTACCTCAATAAAATTCACTTTCGACGCACATCGCGTACATCAAATGACACATAATCCGCATATATGTTCACAAAAAAGGTAAAAAATCTACTATAATATATCCTTAATTAAATAATACTAAATTTATAAAACGCAATTTAAGAAAAAATAGTGTAATGTCAAAGCATTATATATAAAAAAAATGCCCTACCAACGGGGGGAAGTGTCGGCAAGGCATGCAGCATAAAGAGGAATGACGATTTTCATCGTCGAGCGGGAAACGAGACTCGAACTCGCGACCCCAACCTTGGCAAGGTTGTGCTCTACCAACTGAGCTATTCCCACTTATCGTCAAAGAACAAGATTCAAAATTAAGGACTTTTTTTGACATATGCAAGAAAAATTTTTATTTTTTGATTTTTTTTTATTTTTCTTAAAGTCTTTTAACTTTATTTACACTTTTTAAAAGTGCATTCCAAATTTTTCAATGAGCATCGATTCCACTTTATCAATATCAACTTCTGTGCCAATTTCCTGGCTTATTGAAGTTACTTTCTTCTCTTGAATTCCACAGGGCACAATAAACGAGAATTGTTCCATATTATTGTTTACATTTAATGCAAAACCGTGTGAAGTGACCCATCTTGAGCAATGCATTCCCATTGCACAGATTTTCCTAGCATTATCAATCCAAACACCAGTTAAGCCCTCTACCCTACCGCCAATTATTTGATATTCAGCAATAGTTTCAATAATGCATTCCTCGATTTCACGCAAAAACCAATGAAGATCTTCTTTATATGAGGATAAATTGAAAATTGGATACCCAACAATTTGGCCTGGGTTATGAAGAGTAACGTCGCCACCCCTATCATTTTCGATAACGTCTATACCCATCATTTTCAAAAAATCTGATTGAGCAATAACATTATCTTTACTGCCTGCCCTGCCGATAGTGATAACGGCAGGGTGTTGGCAAAGTACTAAAACATTTTTATTTCTTTTTTCTTGAATTTCTTTGACTAATTCTTTTTGTTTAGCCCAAGCTTCATTATAATCTATTAAACCCCAATGCTGAACTTCGAACATTAAAAATTGATTCCTTTGAAATCATCTAACATATCTAGTCCGTGACCTGCTTTTTTATCGTCAGGATCTAATTCCAAAGCTTTAGCAAATGCTTGTCTTGCTTCGAATTTCATATCAATATTGACATAAGCTTCACCAAGCAATGCATAAGCAGTTGGGCTTACCGGATTATGAGAAATAACTTGATTAAAGCTTTTAATTGATTCTTCATAAAAGCCTAATCTAAGATTTGTAACGCCTAAATGGAAAAATGCTATTACAAAATCAGGATTTTTCTGAGTAACAATGAAAAAATGTTCTTTTGCTTTTTTCATTAGTCCTGAGTGATAACATATTATACCAAGCCAATAATGGGCAAGCAAGAAATTAGGGTCTAATTCCAATACTTTTTCCATATGGCTAATAGCATTTTTCATATCAACCATTCTATAATATGATAAAGCTAATTCATAAAGAGCTGTTGGGAATGTTGGCAATAACTCAACTGATTTTTGCAATTGTTCAATGCTTTCTTTGAGCATACCCAAACGATAATAAACATTACCTAAATGCTTATACACTATACCATTTTTTGGTTGTTTAATTATAGCATTTTTATAATGCTCTATTGCTTTAAAATATTCACCGTGAATTTCGGCTTCATAAGCAGACAAAATGTCTATATCATCAGAACTGAATCTATCCATTTAAAAACTCCTAAAAATCAATTATTATTTAAATACCATAGGAACCGGAGCGTCACCGGAATAATCATAAAATCCTTTACCAGATTTTCTACCAAGGAATCCAGCTGCTACCATTTTTTTCAATAATGGTGATGGTCTGAATCTTGGGTCAGCTATGTCGTTATGTAATACATTCATAATTGCAAGGCAAACGTCCAATCCAATTAGATCAGCCAAAGATAGAGGTCCCATTGGATGAGCAAATCCAAGTTTTGCTACTTCATCAATTCCTGCTACATCGCCTACATTTTCCATTAATGAATGAATTGCTTCATTGATAAATGGCATTAATATTCTATTTGCGATAAATCCAGGATAATCATTTGCTAAAACTGGTACTTTTTTGAGGCTTATTGATAAAGCTTTAATTGTATTATAAGTTTCATCAGATGTTGCCAATCCATTGATTATTTCTACTAATTTCATCATTGGAACTGGGTTCATAAAGTGCATTCCAATTACTTGAGTTGGACGCTTTGTTTTAGCAGCAATTTCTGTAATAGAAATTGTAGATGTATTCGAAGCTAAAATAGCTTCAGGTTTTGCTAAAGCATCTAATTCTTGAAATATTTTGAATTTGATTTCTTTGTTTTCTGTAGCTGCTTCTATTATTAAATCAGCATTTTTAACATCATCTAAAACTGTTGTTGTTTTGATATTTCCTAAAGTATCCGATAAAGCTTCTTCAGTTAATGAACTTTTTTTTACTTGTCTTTGTAAATTCTTTTCAATTGTGCCAACGCCTTTGGCAAGAGCACTTTCTGCGATATCAAATAATACTACACTATAACCTGTTTGAGCAAAAACGTGTGCAATGCCATTGCCCATTGTTCCTGCGCCTAAAACTGCAACTTGTTTGATTTCCATTTTAATCCTAAACTATATTACATAAAATTAAACTAATTTCAAAAAAAGACGCTATGGTCTTATTTTATTTTATGTAAAT
>CAIWET010000519.1 GCA_903911805.1 uncultured Ignavibacteria bacterium
AAATAGAAAATTATGGATAAAGTTAATGATATGTGGGGGCTTTTTGGATTGAGATATAGATCTCATCCTTGGCACGGAGTTGAGATTGGCGAGAATGTACCAAATGTAATTACATCTTACATCGAAGTAGTTCCTACTGACACTGTAAAATATGAAATAGATAAAAAAACAGGTTTTCTTAAAGTTGATCGTCCGCAAAAATATTCAAATATTTTTCCAGCTTTATATGGATTTGTTCCTCAAACATATTGTGGTGAAAAAGTTGCAGAATATTGCAATATACATACTTATAGAAATGATATTGTTGGTGATGGTGATCCATTGGATATTTGCGTTTTAACCGAAAGATACATCACTCACGGAGATATTTTAGTTCAGGCTGTTCCAATTGGTGGATTTAGAATGATTGATGGCGGTGAAGCTGATGATAAAATTATTGCTATTCTAAAAGGTGACGAAGTATATAATCGTTGGATTGACATTAAAGATTGTCCAGAAACTTTGATTTCAAGATTAAAACATTACTTTTTGACTTATAAAGATATGCCAGGTCAGAATTTCAGCAAATGCCAGATTACTCACACCTATTCGAAAGAAGAAGCTCACGAAGTCATTAGACGTGCTCAAATTGATTATAAAACCAAATTTGGTAATATCGAAAATTCTATGTCTAAAAGTGCTTTGTCAATGATTAATAGAGTAAATCAAACTAGAACTGAATCTGATTCTGAATAGTTTTTTATGAAAAAGTCTTTTTTGTATATAATTGCATTATTCTTGTTTTCTTTTTCTTTGAAGTCCGAAGATAAGAAAATAATAACTGGTGATTTCAATTGGAATCAATGGAAAGTTGAATCTGGCTGGAAGAAGATTGATTCTAGCATCTATTTGCCAAAATTAGATATTATTAATCAAACAAAAAGCATAGTTTTATCTGATAAAATTTTGTTTGAAGTTTTTGCTGGTAGTTGGTGTGGCGATTCCGAGAGTGAATTGCCAAAAATTATAAAGATTCTTGAAAGTATGGATTATAGAATTGAGACTTTAAAAATATATGGCGTAGACCGTGATAAAGATATGCCAAATCATTTTGCTAAATTTAAAAATATCGAAAAAGTTCCCACTCTTATTATTAATAAGAATGGGAATGAAATCGGTAGAATTATTGAGTTTCCTGAAAATCCAGAAAAAAATTGGGAAATTGAAATATTAAAAATAATTCAATAATTACTTTTTAATATAAGCTCTTTTGATATAATCTAATTTAGGATATTTACTTTTTATAAATTGCTCAACGTCTTTTGTAACTCCATCTAACTTCAGGCGTGGCTCATCGCCATATTCCATAAATAATTTATATACAATATCCATCCCTTTTGTCACTTTGCCAAATGCAGGAAACCCTAAAGTTTCACCATAACTTACGGTATCTAATCTTGAATTATTTTTAAGATTGATAAATAATTGTGTACCTCTAGTATTTTTTCCAGCTCTTGCAAATGAAATTGTTCCAGTATCGTTGCTTAATTTAACTGGCTCATCAAGTATGATATGCTTAGACCAAGCACTATCGAGCAATTCATTTAATGTTCCGAATTGTACAACAAAATTTGGCACGCATCTGTAAAATATTACATTGGTGAAATAATCTGATTGAACCAATTGGTAAAGTCTATCAACAGCTAAAGGTGAAAATTTCTTTTCAATTTGGACTTCAAATTCACCTTTGGTAGTTTCAAAAATAATTTTAAATTCAGCTGGAGCAGTTAGTTTTAGTATATTTTCTGGAATATCTTGATATTCTGCATATCCATTAATAATGGATGAGAAAAAAACAATGATAGCTAATAACCATATTGTCATAAATTTACCTGTTTTAATTTTAAAATATTAGGAATAGTAAAGTAAATAGTACTGCCATTTTCTCCATCACTTTCTGCCCAAATTTGTCCATTGTGCAAATCCAAAAATTCTTTACACAGTATTAAACCAAGGCCGGTACCCGATTCTTTTTTTGTACCTAAAGTCGAAAAGTTGGTATCAATTCTAAAAAGTTTATCAATTGTATTGCTGTTCATACCGCATCCATCATCTTTTACCGCTATTATGGTATCAAATTCGTTGATTATTGCTGAAACATTAATATTGCCATTTTCATTAGTAAATTTAATAGCATTTGAAATTAAATTTCTAAGAACTGTAGTGAGTAAATTTACATCAGCAATGATAAAAGTACCTGGTGGAATTTCATTTACTAATGTGATATTTTTGTTTTGAGCAGAAAGTAAAAGCACATTAATAGTTAGATTAACAGCAAAACTAATATCAAAATTATCAGGAATATACTTGATTTGTCCTTTTTGAGCTCTGGCCCAATCTAGTAGATTTTCTAAAAGTTGATAAATGTTTTCCGATGAAGCTCTAATGATTTCAATTAGTTCTAATCTTTCATCATCAGTATATTCTTGATATGATTCATAGAGCATATTCGCAAGTGCCCTATAATTTCCCAAAGGATTTTTTAGGTCGTGTGCGATAATAGAAAAGAATTTATCTTTAGTTGCGATAGTATGAGTTAATTGATTACTTGTTTTTTCTAACTCTTTTATAAGATGATTTTTTTGTTGGATACCTTCTTTAAGTGCCTCTTCTGCATATTTCCTTTCTGTAATGTCACGTGTGATTAATAAAATTTGAGTTGGATTGCCAAATTCATCTGGTAATAATGTAACATTAATTTCAATAAAAAACAATGTACCATCTTTTTTAATTGCCATATATTCAGACGAACCATAAGAAACACCTTGGAGTATTTCACCATGAATATAATTTGCCATCTCGTGATAATCAGGATGAATTAGGTCAAAAAAACTTTTATTAATTAGTTCATCTTCTGAGTCGTAATTAAACATTCGTATTGCTTGTTTTGAAGCAGAAATCACTAATCCATCTAAGTTGGTTGTAGTAATACCATCAGGAGAAGTATGAATTATCGAATTTAATCTGTTAGAGAATCGTTGGCTATCAAATTCTAACATCTTTTTTTGGGAAATATCTCTTATAATTGATATAATTCCATTAGATTCAATCCTTTTATCAGCCATTAAGTTTGATTTTATTCCAGCATAAAAGTTAGTGCCATCTTTTTTGATTAAAATACAATCAATTGGAGAATTGGACTCAGTACTTAAGACACTATTAAAGTGTGAAATTACTTTATTAATATCGTTTATGCTTATAAAATCCAATAATGATTTTCCAATTAATTCACTTTGATTTTCATAACCAAGCATTAGGTGAAATTGCTGAGAAGCTGTAGTAATTATACCATCATATGAAGTTGTGACAATTCCATCTGGTGATGTTTCAATCATAATTTGAAGTCTATTTTCACTTTCTATTAAAGCTTGCTGGATTCTTCTGCTCTCAGTTATGTCTTCTTTTATAGAAATAAAATGAGTAATTTTATTGTTCTCATCAATAATTGGTGTAATAATCGCTGATTCAATGTAATGTGAGCCATCTTTTTTCTTATTTATGAACTCTCCTCTCCATTCGTTACCGTTAATTATAGTATTCCATAGATCAGAATAAAATTCAACATTTTGTTTGCCAGATTTCATTATTTTTGGAGATTTTCCAATTAGTTCATACTTTTTATAACCTGTTATCTCACAATACTTATTATTAACATATTCAATATTTCCATTATTATCGGTAATAAATATACCAATAGGACTTTCATCAGTTGCTCTAAATAGTTTATTTAATTCCAATTCAGATTGTAATCTTTGAGAAATATCTCTTGAAACTCCTAAAAATTTAAACTTATTGTCTTTTCTGTCAATGAATAATTTACCCACTACTTCAGTCCAAATTGCTGAACCATCTTTACAAGGCTGTTCAATCATTTCAATATAGTAGTCATTATCGGCTTGGTTATAATTAATCATCTTGCTACGAATGATACTTTTGATTGTGTTAACGCCATCATTTGTAAAAGAAAGTTCTATTGGTTTATCAATTATTTCTTCTGGAGTAAATCCAGTAAGTGAATAAACTGACGGTGAAATAAAAGTAATTTTAAGATTATCTGGATCAAGTATCCAAACAACGTCCTGAATATTTTCGGTTAATAAGTTGTTTTCATTTTCACTTTCAGCTAATTTTTGATTTGTAATTTTTTGATTAGCAACTTCTTTTCTTAATTTAAATAATAACCTTAAAAATATCAGAATAATAATTGAAGATATAATTACAAACAAAGAAATAATAATTATAAATGTCCAATTAACTTCAAATTCTTTTTCAAGATAGTCCCTTAAAAATAATCCTTCTGTATTGAAATTTTCACCAATAATTCCAGTCTTTTTATAAACCTCGATTATTTTTTCCCATCTAATGTAATTATTATATCCTAATTCAATAACGTCACTAAGTATAAATCTCTGAAGCTGGTTGGCTTGAAACTTTAAATGCTCTTTCGAATATTTTTGTGAATATTTTAAATATACTAAATCAATCATCTCATCCGTATGAGACATAGCATATTTCCACCCCTTAAAAGTGGCCTTTAGGAACTTATCAATTAGTTCAGGATTTGTTTTTACATATTTACTGGTTGAAAAAAGTAAATCTCCATAAAAATCGATTCCAGAACTTAAAGGGGAGATAATATTATAAGGAATTCCTTTCTCTTGAAACAAAAATGGCTCATTTATACTATAGACAGTAATTGCATCAACTTTACCATCAATTAAATTTTGTATATTATCATTATATCCTTTAATTTTACATTCTCTTGGTGAAAACCCCTCTTCTAGCATAAATGATACCATATCAGCAGCAAGAGTGTCCATAACAATTCTTTTTTCGTGAAGTTGATGAACGTTTTCAATGCCAGAACTCTTTAGAGTTAAAAAAGAGATAGGGGAATGTTGAAAAATTGGAGCAAGAATTACAGGATCTTTCCCAAGATATCTAAGCACTGCAATATCAGGATTGTCTACTCCTACATCTGCAAGTCCGTCAAGAACTACGTCATAACTTTTTAGAGGTAAATTGTCTGGACCTTTAATGGTATTGTTTTCGATTAATTCGATTTCTAGTCCAACTTCTTTATAATATCCCTGCTCTTTTGCTGCATAAAAACCAGCATAACTGAATTGATGATTCCAACTTAACTGAACTTTTATTTTTTTTAAATCTGGTGGAATTGATGTTGATTTGTATTGCAAAAAAAATAGAAAAATAAA
>CAIWET010000520.1 GCA_903911805.1 uncultured Ignavibacteria bacterium
GGCTCTATATATTTTTTAATTTTAAAAAACATACACCTCTTTTAAAACTAATATTTATCTTTATCCTTAATTGTAAAATAAAAAGTAGATCCTTTATCAACTTCACTTTCGACCCAAATTTTACCACCATGCTTTTCGACAAATTCTTTGCATAAAATAAGGCCCAATCCGGATCCTTTTTCATTGTTAGTACCCAAAGATGTAATTTGTTTAGCTAGTTTAAAAAGATTCTCTATTTTTTCTTGTGACATACCAACACCAAAGTCCTTAACAAAAAAGCAAGTTTCGTATTGCATGTTGATAAAAACTTGTTTGATGCCAACCTCAACGATTCCACCCATTGGAGTAAATTTAATCGCATTTGAAATTAAATTTCTTAATATAGTGTTTAGCATTTCTGAATCAAAGAAAAGATCGATATTTGGATAATAACTTTTAATCAAATTAATACTTTTATCTTTAGCAATTTGCGATAACAAATCTATATTTTGATCGATAATTTCTGAAGCATTCTGATTATTAGGATTAAACAACATAGCGTGTCTCTGTATCCAAGACCATTCTAATAAATTCTCTAACAATTTATATAAATTTAAAGCTGATTCTTTCAGAGAATAGCCAAAATCTCTAATTTCTTCCAAAGAAAGAGCATTGTATTGTTCAGATAATACTTCAGTTAGTCCTAAAAATCCACTAAAAGGAGCTCTTAAGTCGTGAGCAATTATTGAAAAGAATTTATCTTTAAGTGCAATTAATTCTGATAGTTCGAGATTCTTTTTTTGTAATTCTAACTCAGCTTGAAAACGTTTGTTTTCATTTTCAATTTCTCGATCAACCCTTTTTATAACCTCAGGCAAAAAATCTAGAAAATTACTATCCTTAATGATATAATCTCTTGCTCCATGTCTCATCATTTCAACGGCTATCCGTTCATCTCCATGACCTGTAGATACAATAAAAGGAGGAATTGGAATATTTAAATTATTTAATTCAATTAATAGTTCTTGCCCATTCATATCTGGTAAACCATAATCCAAAATTAAAATTCGAGGACTTTCAATCTTAAGAAATTCGATAGCTTCTTTAGCTGAAAAGGATTTTTCTACAGTAAAACCAATATCCTCAATTAAATCGCAAATTAACTCTGAAAGGCCAATATTATCTTCTATAACTAATATCTTCATATCTAATATTTATAATTTAACAATTTGAATAAATAAACCAATTCTTTGAAGAATCTCAGAGAACTTTTGGAAATCAACAGGCTTTGTTATATAAAAGCTACAACCTAATTTATAACATTCTTCCACTTCTCTAGGATCATCAGTTGTAGTCAACATAACAACAGGACATTCTTTTAAAATATCGTCAGCTTTTATCTTTTTTAGAACTTCAACACCGTCCATTATTGGCATATTTATATCCAAAAGGAGTATATATCCCTTCATTGAGTTTAAATTCTTTTCATCATTCAAAAAATTCCAAAGCTCTTGGCCATTGCTAAATCTCTTCATTTCATTGCAAACTCCAGCTTCTACTAAGCCCTCAATAATTAATTCTGCATGACCATCATCATCTTCTACGACAAGAATTATTATTTCTTTAGCTTTTTTCATTTAAATTGCTCCATTTTTATTCAAAAAATTCATTTAATTGTAATTCGATATAAAATATACTTCCAATTCCTTCATTTGATTCTACCCAAACTTTCCCTTGATGTTTATCCATTATCCTTTTAACAATACTTAAACCCAAACCTTCGCCAGAAACTTTTGAATTATCTACCCTATAAAATACATTCCAAATTTTTGGCAAATGTTTTTCAGCAATCCCTAATCCATTATCAGAAATGCAATAAATATATTTTTTAAACTGTTGTTTAGCAGTAATTTCAATTAGCAAATTCCTTTCAGGATGCCTATATTTAATTGCATTAGTTATTAAATTAGAGAAAACTTGATTTAATAAATCTTCATCACCAAAACAATTTGGTAAATCTTTAATAACTAATTTTGCATTAACTTCTGATAATTGAAATTCATTAGCAACTTTAATATTATTCAATAATTTGTCCATATCAATACTCTTTATTTTCATTTGGATTCTACCAGTTCTTGAAATCTGTAAAAGTCCTTCCAATAAAGTATCCATTTTTTTTACATTTGTAAAAATATAATCTAACGCCTTTGGAATATCACTTTCAAGGATTTGAATGACTTTTTCATCTAATTCTTTTAAATCAATTAGATTATAGATTAAATTTAACTTCTTTAATAATCTCTGACTAAATCCTTGAATATTTACTAATGGTGACCGTAAATCGTGTGAAGCCACAAAGAGATAATTTTCTAATTCTTGGTTTTTTGTAGATAATGCTTCTTCAAATTTCTTTATTGATGTAATATCAGATGTAACGGTTGCAAATTGATTTTTTTTGGGTGAAATAACTGAAATTGAAAAGTATTTATCCATGGGTTCAAAAAATGTTTCATATTTATATGGAATACTTGTAATTGCAACTTTAGAATAAATATTCAAATATGGTGGGGGATTTTGATTATAAACAGCTGAGGCTTTTTTGTATATTACATCTTCTTTCTTTAAACCTGTTATTTCAGTAAATGCTAAATTGCAATCTATAATCGTATAATCAATTGGATCTTGAAATTCATTATAAATTAATTCATGTATTACAACCATATCCGTCATTGAGCTAAAAAGTGCACTTAACTTTTCTTCACTTTCACGTAATTCAAATTCCATCTCTTTTCTTGTTGATATATCAAGTATAATTTGAGTGAGTGCTTTTTTACCTTCATAATCAGACAGTTGGAGATTTATTTCAACTGGATAAAGTGTGAAATTTTTTCTCTTATGAAAAGTTTCAAACTTAAGTAATTCGATACTTCCATCAAGAACCGGAGCAATTTTATTTAAATAGGTTTCTTTAGTAAATTCAGGTTTTATATCAATTGGAGAAAGTAATATCAATTCATTTAAGGTATATCCTAAATTGAATATTGCTCCTTTGTTAGCATAAATAAAATTCATTGTCTCTGGGTCGATGATGTAAACTTCATTTAATGAATTCTCTATTATATCGGAAATACCTTTAATTCGAGCTTCTGACTTTTTTTGTTCAGTTATATCTCTTGCAGCTGCAAAAACTCCTAAAATTGACCCATTTTGATCACGATAGACAGTTGCATTATACAAAACATCAGTAATATGACCATCTTTATGTTTTATTGATAATGGATAATCAGTTACTTTGCCAATTTTTAAAACATTTTGATAACCTATTCTGGCGACTTCTGGTTCTGTAAAATAATCTGCAAAATCGCTACCAATAAGCGTTTCACTTGGAACTCCAGTAATGTTTTCAGTTGCTTTATTTACATCAGTGATTTTTCCATCAGCAGATATAGTAACCAAAGAATCTAAACTTGCTTCAATTAAGTTTCTAGCATATAAAGAAGATATTCTGTAATCTTCTTGTGCAATCATGCAATCGTTGATTTCTTTTTCGATTGCAAACTTTAATTTATTATTTTCCTCTATAAGATTTGCATTTTCTTGTTGCAATTCATCAAATTTTTTTTTAAACTCTGCCAATA
>CAIWET010000521.1 GCA_903911805.1 uncultured Ignavibacteria bacterium
AGAATGACGTAAAAAAATATTTAAAATAAATAATTGAATTATTTAAAAAATAAATGTTAAATTAATGTAAATTGGCAACTTTTAATAATTAGTAGTTAAAATTCAAAAATAAATTCGTAATTTTGTAAAATTGGATTTATTCAATTTTTATTTTTTCAGGTATTTTACTTTTAAATGAATTAAAATACCGGCTAATTATTATTAAGGATTAAAAATAGATATGAATATTGAAGAGAAAATAATTGGTGAAGGAATTACTTTTGACGACGTTTTATTAGTTCCTAATTATTCCCAGGTATTGCCCAGAGAGACTGAATTGTCCACTATGTTGACAAAAGGAATTCAATTGCACATTCCTATTATTAGTGCTGCAATGGATACTGTCACCGAAGCGAATATGGCTGTTGCAATTGCAAGAGAAGGTGGAATTGGAGTAATTCACAAAAATTTATCAATTGAAAAACAATGTGAACATATTGACAGAGTGAAAAGAAGCGAAAGCGGTATGATTCGCAATCCTATAACGCTCACTAAAGATAAACTTGTAAAAGACGCTCTCGAATTAATGAGCAAATTTCATATTTCTGGTATTCCTGTTGTTGATGATAAAATGAAATTAATCGGCATTATCACCAATAGAGATTTGAGATTCAATCCTCATCCTAATGATGGTATTTCCGAAGTAATGACAAGTACTGACCTTGTTACTGCTCCAATTGGAACAACTTTAGAAGATGCTGAATTAATTCTTCAGTATCATAGAATCGAAAAATTACCAGTAGTTGATGATGACTACATTTTAAAAGGTTTGATTACTTTTAAAGATATTCAAAAGAAGAAAAAGCATCCTCATGCTGCAAAAGATCCACACGGAAGACTTTTAGCTGCTGCAGCTTGTGGAGTAACTTACGATACGATGGATAGAGTGGCAGCACTATATGATCACGGTGCTGATGTGATTTTTGTTGATACTGCTCACGGTCACTCAAAAGGTGTTATCGATACAGTTAGACTTATAAAGCAAACTTATCCATCATTACAAATTGTTGCTGGAAATATTGCTACAAAAGAAGCAGCCGAAGCACTAATTGGTGCAGGAGCTGATGCTCTAAAAGTTGGAATTGGACCTGGATCAATTTGCACAACTAGAATAATTGCTGGAATCGGAGTTCCTCAGTTAACTGCAATAATGAATGTGGCTCATGCCGCGAAGAAATTCAATGTTCCAGTAATTGCTGATGGCGGAATCAAACAAACAGGAGACGTTTCTAAAGCAATCGCAGCTGGAGCAAATACAGTAATGATTGGCAGTTTACTTGCAGGACACGAAGAAAGCCCTGGAGATAAAATTATTTTCGAAGGTAGAGCATACAAAATGTATCGCGGAATGGGTTCATTAGAAGCAATGAAAATGGGTTCAGCCGATAGATATTTCCAAGACGTAGAAGACGAAATTTCAAAATTAGTTCCAGAAGGAATTGAAGGAAGAGTTCCTTATAAAGGTGGAGTTTCCGAAACAATTTACCAATTAATTGGTGGATTGAAATCAGCAATGGGATATTGCGGTTGCAAAACAATTGAAGAAATGCACTCAAATGCAAAATTCATCAGAATGACGGCTGCTGGTCTCAGGGAATCTCATCCTCACGATATTTCGATTTCAAAAGAAGCACCAAATTATTATACAAAATAAGAATTTTATAAACAATATATAAATAAGAGAATTATGGCTAAAAAGACAACTATAGAGCAAGCAGTTAGTGCTTATCCGAAAATAATTGATATGAGATTGATTCAGCTCAGATTTACATTACAAGAACATAAAGCTGATTCATTGGCAGTTACTTATCTGCCAAATATCAGATATCTCACCAATTTTTCGGGTTCCGATGCTAAATTATTTATAAGTAATGATGAAATTCATTTTTTGACTGATGATAGATATGAAGAACAAGTAAAAACAGAATTATTTAGTTTACCAAATTTACACATTCATATAACAAGAGACCCTTGGAATTATTTAATTGAAAAGAAATTAATGGGCGGTCCTGAAACTATGCTTTTTGAAGCAGACAGAGTTAGTTATTCTGACGCTGTTGTTATCAGAAACGTTGTTAGACCTATAAAATTCAAACCAGTTGCAACTTTAGTTGAAAGATTTACAGTTCCTAAATCTCCAGAAGAAATTGAATTCTTGCAGAAATCTGCTAATATTTCTCTAGAAGTTTATGAATATATGCTCAACCACATTGAAGTGGGTATGACCGAAAGAGAAATTGAATTAGAAATTGCTTACCAAACCAGAAAACGCGGTTCAGAAGGCGATCCATTTGATATTATCGTAGTAAGTGGCGAAAGAGGCTCATTGGTTCACGGAAAAGCTTCAGACAGACAGCTCAAAAAAGGCGATATTCTATTAATGGATTACGGTTCCAAATATAACGGATTCTGCTCTGACATTACAAGAACAATTGCAATTGGAAAAGCAACAAAAGAACAAAAAGCAATTTACAAATTACTTTGGGAAGCCAAAGAAGCAGCAATTCAGGGAGTACTTCCAGGAATGAACGGAAAAAGCTTAGATAAAATTGCTCGTTCAATGATACAAAAAGCAGGTTACGGTGATTTCTTCCAACATTCATTAGGTCACGGAATTGGATTAGAAACACACGAATCTCCAATAATAACATTTAGAAAAGACGACCAGATTATTCCTGAAAATTCAGTTTTAGCAATCGAACCAGGTATTTATCTAACTGGTAAATTCGGAATGAGAGTGGAAGATATGATAATTGTTACAAAAGCTGGTGGCAGACACATTACAAAAGCACCAGAAGAACTTATTGTTATCGAATAATCGAAATAGAAAATCAAAATTCAGAAGAAAGCAGTCCCAAAAAGGCTGCTTTTTTTTATTGACAAAATAACCCTATACCCTATACCCTATACCCCATACCCCATACCCTATACCCTCAAAAAAAATTAAATTTAAATATATTTTGATATATGAAATATATTTGCTGAGTTTGAAAAATCAAAACTTGATGGAGTTGTTATGAAAAAAATGATTTTTGCTTTAGTATTCGCATTTGCTAGTTTATTTCTATATTCCCAAGAATCTAAATGGATTGATTCTACAGAATTTAAGGAATTGTCTTATAAAGTACCTAAATTAATGAATTGGCGTATTTCTGATGACAATAAAGAATTATGGATTATAGATTCCACTAATAAATTCTTCAAATTTGATATTTCAACTGGAGCAATTCTTGATACTTTTCGATTTAATAAAGATGGGAGGCCAATCAAAGTATCAAGAGATATGAAATCGTATTACCAACCAAATATTTCAAATTATAAACAAATACCAATCAAAATCTATAATATTACCAATGATAATTTATTGATTGATGACACCTTAAAATATAATATACCTTCATCACATTCACAATATTTTTCAGATTTTGGATTGTTTTCTGACATTAATGAAAATTTTGAAATAAAACTGATTTTAACTTATAAAGAAACTTGGTATAATATGGATTATGTTATTTATGAGTATAGCGGAATTTACTTGAATTTTAAAAGAATAGGAAATGCTTATATATTAGATACAAATAATTTTGCTACTCTAGGTACAGATTGTAATTTCTTTAAAAATCTTGCATTTAATATTATTACAAATAATTATAAACAAATAACATCTGGAAAAACATATTCTACTCAAGGATATCAAAATATTAAAATAATTAAAAATTCAAATATTATCGTTAATCAGATTCTAAGCCTATCTACAAATAATCAAATTAGTACTCCAATAATATCTTATGATGAGAACTGGTTTTCGATAAAATCAAATGATACTATTATTACAACTGGTAGTATTTTACAAAATAAATTTCA
>CAIWET010000522.1 GCA_903911805.1 uncultured Ignavibacteria bacterium
ATTTTATGATTAATATTGTAAATACTGAAAAATGAGTAACGTAAACGAAGAAATATATTGTAAACATTGTGGAGATAAATGCTCCGATTCTACTATAAATATTAATAATTCTGAAATATTTTGTTGTACTGGTTGTAAATTTGTTTTTGAACTACTTAATCAATCTGATTTAAAGGAATATTATACTTTACAAGATAGATCAGGCTTATCCCCAAGGGATATTGACGATAAATCTTTTGAATATCTTGACAATACAGAAATTATTGAAAAACTTAGATTGTTTTCTATTAATGGTACTGCTAAAATAGTACTTTCTGTTCCACAAATTTATTGCACTGCGTGTATTTGGCTATTAGAGAATTTATATAAATTAGATTCAGGGATTTCTGAATCCAGAATTAATTTTTTAAGAAAAGAAATTACTATAATTTATAAAGAAGATTTAACTAGCATAAGAAAAATTGTAACACTTTTAGCAAAAATCGGATATACACCTAAACTGAATTTAGCTGATTTAGATGATAAAAAAGAACTTGGTTTTAATAAATGGTTATACATTAAATTAGGAATAGCTGGTTTTGCTCACGGAAATGTAATGCTTTTTTCATTTCCTGAATATTTATCTATGGGATCATTGGAACCAGAATTCAAGGTTTTTATAGGATTTTTGAACTTATTCTTATCTCTACCAGTAATTTTTGCAGGAATAGATTATTATATTTCAGCTTATCATAGTTTGAAATTAAAACATATCAATATTGATGTTCCCTTGTCTATTGGCTTAATTGCATTATTCTTAAGAAGTGTTTATGATATTTTATCCGGAACAGGTCCTGGATTTGTTGATACCTTTAGTGGCTTAACTTTCTTTTTATTGTTAGGAAAAGTGTTTCAACATAAAACATATGGAAGTATTTCTTTTAACCGTGATTTTAAATCATTTTTTCCTTTGTCAGTATTAAGGCAAAAAGAAGAAAAAGAAACTTATGTTACTCTTCAAGAGATTGGAGTAGGGGATACCATATTAATAAGAAATAATGAAATTATTCCAGTTGATGCTGTTTTAATGAGTGATACTGCTTCAATTGACTATAGCTTTGTAACTGGTGAAGCATTACCTGTTAAAATTAATAAGGGTGATAAAATCTATAGTGGTGGTAAGCATATTGGAACTACAATTAAAATTGCTGCTACAAAACTTTTTCATCAAAGTTATTTAACTGAGTTATGGAATAATAAATCATTTAAAAAAGAAAAAGAATCGAATGTATCTAGAATTTCTGATCTTGCAGCTAAGTATTTTTCAATTGCTATTTTGGTAATTGCTTTTGCTACTCTTTTTTATTGGTTGCAATTCAACACAACTTATGCAATTAATGCATTTTCAACAGTTTTAATTATTGCTTGTCCATGTGCTGTATCTTTAACAATTCCATTTGCTTATGGAACTGCTATTAGAGTTTTTGGTAAATATAAATTTTATTTGAAAAATGATAAAGTTGTTGAGTCATTAGCTGAATGCGACACAATAGTTTTTGATAAAACAGGAACATTAACTGATATTGAAAAATCTGAATTAGCTTACTTTGGATCTGAATTAGATTTAGATGAAAATTCTTTAATAAAATATTCTGTAGGAAACTCAACACATCCATTAAGCCGATTAATTTACCAGACAATAGATTCCCAAATTATTAATTCTGAATCTGGTGAATTTATTGAACATCCAGGTTTGGGTATCGAATGTCAGGTAAATGACAAAATTATTAAAATTGGAAATTATAAATGGA
>CAIWET010000523.1 GCA_903911805.1 uncultured Ignavibacteria bacterium
TTAAATAGCTTTAACTTGTAGTTAATTACTATTGAAATTTCTAATCTAGTAATAATAGTAAAAGCCAACAACCTGATTCAATATTTATTGCATTATTAAGTAGCTTCATTCCCATTGCAACAATCCACTATTTAATCACTTCAAATTTCAAGGTACTTCTACTTGTTGCAGTCTCCAAGTTAATGAAATATAATCCAGATACTAAATCTTTTAGATTATAAACTATTGTATGCTTCCCAACAGTCTCTTCTTTTTCGGATAAAACTATTATTTTATCGGATTTTGAATTTATTAAAGTGATTCGAGTAATCCCATTCTCAATAGTCTCGTATTCAATTTCAATTTCATCATTGCTTGGATTTGGCTTTATCAAACTTAAATTGATTTGCCCTGAAGGATTGAGTAATCTTGCTCCACCCTGATAACATACTCCTGACAATTTGAAATATCCATCAACTTTTGTTATTATTAAATTAGTATCGCCAATAGGTTCAACTTTTTTTATCGATAGTGTTGATGAAGTGTCATTACCCAATCCTACATAATATTTAAGATTGTAAATAATTCCTGAAGTATCTTTAGTTATTGGAATATTTACATTAATAATCTTTTTATTATTCATATCTGAAAGTGTTGAAATTTTTTCGTCTGGTAATAATAATGTAGAATTAAATTCGATATTTGTATTTAATGACTTAATTTTAGACTTTGTCATATTGGCTCTATTTTCTAAATAAACAGGAATACTAACGCTATCTCCAGGATTTCCTTCTGCATTACCAATTCTTATAGTAAACTCACCTTTAGCGCCCGATAAAACATTCGCTTTTAAATCTAATTTTGATTTAAAATTGCAAATATTTTCGGATAAATCATAAAATTCCTGAGTTGAAAAATCAGCTAATTCTCCATTAAATTGAATGGTTGCAACTGAAGAAGTCCCTGGCTGAATTGGATTGGGAACAATCTTAATAATTTGAAAGTTTTTAGAAATATTAATTGGCAATGTCCAAGTTAATGATTGATTACCTGTATTATAAATGTTAATATCTTTACTATCAATATTATTCTCAATTATATCTACAAAGTTTAATGAAATTGGTGAGATGTAAAATCCTATGCTATCTTTCTGAGAATTTAATGAAATATCAAGTTTTGCTTGATTTACAGCATTACTTTCAATAGTTAAAGTAGCTGTTTTAATTCCTGCACTTGATGGATTGAAAACAATATAAAGCATTTTATTTGACAAAGTATCAATAATGGTTCCATCATAATTAACTTTTGTTGTAAAGTCACTTGCATTAGCTCCAGTAATTGAAATTTTACTAATTATAAGTTCTTTTTTACCATTATTTTTAATCAAGACAGAATCAATTGAAGAATTCAAACAAATCAAATCAGTTAAATGAATTTTTGAAGTATTACTTGATATAATTGGTTTTTCTAATCCATTTGAGAAATAATATGGATTGCCTGTAATAGCTTTGCATCCAAATTCATTTACCACTTCAACAGAATAAAATCCTTCTTTATTAGGTCGATAGCTTGAGTTGGTAGCTCCAGCAATTATAGCACCTTCATAAAACCATTGATTACCAGTGGCAACAGAGCTATAAAGCACAGAATCTACTTCAGTTATAAATGGTTTTAAAGGCATTGGATTTACTATGATTTTGGTTGAGTCTTTGCTCTTACATCCTTCAGCTGTTGTTATTGAGTATGTTATTGTATGAGTGCCAACTCCTGCATTTAATGGATTGAAAATTCCAGCACTAACTCCAACTCCAGAATAAGTTCCACCATTTGGTGAAGCAAAAGTAAGATTGAATGGCGAATCTTCTAAGCAAACATCCGCAACTTTACTTAATATAATTTTTGGTAAAGGATTAATTTTAATAGATTTTTCTGATGAATCTTTCCAATTTTTTGTAGCATCCGATTGAACTACTTTAAGTTTTCCAGTTCCTGGATTAAACCAATTTACAGTAATTTTATCACCAATATTCGAACCAATTAAGATTCCACCAAATATTTCCCAAGTACTAGTAGCTCCAGCAGGAGTAGTTGTAACATATGATTCAATGGTTTTTTCGCAAATAGCTGTTTTACCAGTAATCGAAGGTCCTGTTGCATCTTCAATTGTAACATCAAATATTGTGGAATCCTTGCAACCAAACTGATTTGATTGAACTAATTTAAGTTGTCCCACTCCTGGAACGCCCCATAAAACATTAATTGATGAACTTGTTGAGTTACCTTGAATTGTGCCACCAACAGCGCTCCACGAGCTTGTTCCTGAAATCAACGAACTAGCATTATAACTTAATAATGTATTTTTAACAACAGAATTAAGCCCAGTAATAACTGGTTTTGGTAGAGGGAAGATTACCACTTCAATTGTTACCGTGTCTTCCATTTTATTCGTAGTATTTGTTTGAATTAATGTTATATATCCTCTGCCTGTTCCAGACCATTTAATTTTTACAGAATTATCTTTTGAATTTCCATTAATAATACCATTATTAGCAAACCATTGAAATGATTTATCTGTGGATTCTTTTGTTAAATAAGTATATTCATTAAATTCGCAAACATTAACAGAGCCTGAGATCATAATATTTGAATTTGTTATAATTACGTCCACAACCACAGAATCAATACAACCAAAACTATTAGTACCGATGCAGGTTACTTTTGCATTACCAGGTAAATTCCAATTGATAGCAACTATTTTTTGGTTATCAGGTCCACTTATTGTGCCGCCTTTAACTCTCCAAAGAACACTTACCAAATCATTATTCAAACAATTATAAATTGACTGAGTTCCCTTCATTACAACTGGTTCAATATCAGTTAGTATATTTGGCTTAGGATTAATCTTGATGGTCTCAAATGTAGAATCTTTGCAGCCATTTCCATTTGTTGCAATACATTTTAATGTGCCAGTTCCAGGAGTTGACCAAATCACAAAAGCTGAATTTGGCGATGGATAGCTTTGAATACTTCCACCAACAATCTGCCAAGAAAAAGTTACTCCGGTTTCAGGATTAGTAAAATATGTAGCGGTATCTCTTGCACAAATTTCTAAATCACCAGTAATTTTTGGAGTATTTGGTGATGGCAAAATCGTAACTGTCAATGTTGTTGAATCTTTACAACCTGTAGATAATACCGTTTCTATACATTTGATTGTTCCTGTTCCCGATGAATTCCAAATCACTGAAACTATACTATTTGTTGTCAAACCAACAAAAGTTCCATTTGTTATTGACCAAGAATAGCTTCTATCTGAATTTGTAGTAACAGAATATTGGAATGCTGTTTTCATACAAACACTGTTATTTCCTGTAATTTGTGGCTTTGGAAGTGCATTTACATTAATATTTTTGGTAATTGAATCTTTACATCCTGTAGTGGAATTTGTTTGATATAATTTAATTACTCTAGTTCCTATACTATCCCATCTTATTTTTACTGAATTCAAATTATCTGCACCAATAATTGTTCCGCCATTTACTGTCCATTTATCTGAAATTGGGATAGTAGAATTCGATGAATAATTATAATCATTTTTTTCGCAAACATTTTCATTACCAGGGTTAATTGCTGGCTTAGGTAATGGATTTAGAACAATGATTTTTGTTATCGAATCAACGCATAATGTAGCATCATTTGTTTGAATAAGAGTTATTTTAGCAAAAACTGTATCTTTCCAATTTACTTGCAATGTATTTTGATTATTAACTCCAACAATATTTCCACCCCATACCTTCCATAAATTACTAATTCCTGCGGTTGAATTGGATGTATAATTTCCAAAATTCTTAACACAAACTACAGTATCACCAGTGAAATTTGGCTTGGGTAATGGATTAATAGTAACAGTTTTTTCTAAAGTATCGATACATCCAGTTGACATGTTCGCCTCAATTAATTTAATTTTTCCAGGAGAAATACTTCCCCATAAAACATTAACAGAAACATTTGAACCTGAACCCTGTATTGTGCCATTTGTTGCAGTCCATTTGTAATTCCTTCCAGTTGAAGTAGATGATGTATAAGTGGCTATATTCTTTTCGCAAACGATTAAGTTTCCTGTGAAATTAACAGTTGGTAATGAATTTATTGTAAGATTTACTCCATTATCAGTTCCAATTGTAATTGGATTGCTTGCATTTACCCTAATTCGATAACCATTTCCAGCAACAGTATTTTTAGGAATAAAGCAAGTAATTGTTCCAGCAGTTGTACTCGTTAATGTACCTATGGTAGTAGCAGCAGCAAAGCTTCCTGTTGCATTCGATAATTGAGCAGTAAATATATTCCCAGCGTTAAATGTACCAGCAATAGTGTATGGAACATTTATATTTGTACCAGGACAAATTGAAGCAGGAACAGTACCAGTATAAACAAATTGACATCCCGAAAAACAGATTTTTGTGATAAATGCATCCATTGAACCACGATTTGAAGTATTAAGTACTCCAGCTGTTACTGGGAAGTTTGTAGAATTTGCACCTCCAGCTAAATAAAGGAAACCAGATCTATATGCCGCACCATTACCATAATCAGAGCTTGAGCCACCCAAATATGTGGAATATTTTAAAGCTGCTCCATCGTTCCTTAATACTGTAATTGTTGCATTCGGAGAACCTGATCGAGTAGATTGGTGAGCATCTGCTGTTACAGGAAAATTTGACGAATAAGAATCTCCAGCAAAGATAATATTGCCATTTTCATCAAAATTTAAATTATTATATTGTTGGTCATCATCAGAATTACCACCTATAAAAGTTGAAAATGAAAGTGCTGTTCCTGTTGTATTCATTTTAGTAATGAACATATCAATTGAAGTACTCTTTGTTCTTTGGTAAGCTCCAATTGTAGTAGGAAAATTTGTACTATTAGTAATTCCACCAATAAATGGATAATTACTATTATCAATGGTTAAACTATATGTTCTTTCGTTTCCACCACCCAAATATGTTGAAAAGATTAATGCACTTCCACTACTATTCACTTTGGTTAAATAAGTCATATTGACATTGTTAATATAAGTGTTTTGAAATGCTCCTGCAGTAATTGGATAAGTTGAGGATTCAACCCAACCTGAAACATAAGCATTGTCAGATGCATCAACTGCAACTGCATAAGCATCATCATTGCTAGTACTTCCAATTAAGGTGGAGTATACATAATTTGTGCAAGTGGTATTGACTTTTGACAATATTATATCAAAACTTCCTGCATAAGTACGTTGATAGGCACCAACTGTTGTTGGATAATTACTTGATGTAGTATGTCCTGAAACAAATGCATTACCAGCCGCATTTATTGTCATATCGTGGCTCCATTCTTCTGAACTTCCACCCATATATGAGGAATAAGTCAATGATGTGCCATTATAATTCAATTTGGTTAGTATGCAATCACGTGTACCATTTCTGAAAGTTTGAACTACTCCAGTTGTAATAGGATAATTAGATGAATATGAATAGCCACTCAAATAAATACAATTATTTGTATCTAGATAAGAATTCCAGGATTCTTCATCACTAGTACCACCTATATATGTTGAAAAGACAATTGCTGTAGCTGTTAAATTTGTCTTTGTTACAAATAAATCATAATTTGCACCAGCGGTATGAGAAGTTTGGTAGGCTCCTGATGAAACTGGATAATTTGTTGAATATGTTTCACCAACGATAACTGGATATCCAGCTGTATCTAAGTTCAATGAAAATGCCTCGTCAGAGCCACTACCACCAATATAAGTTGAGAAAACTAATGGATCAATTATTAATACTTTTGTTCTGTCGTAATTGTCTGCTTTGAATCCAATTGTTCCATCGCTATTTGTAAAATAGGAACATTTAATTTCTTCTATTTTTTGTTCTTTTTTTGAAATATTTAGTTCATCTTTTGAATATGTGGTTTTCTCTGATAATTGATATGTAAACAATCTACCGTGGTAAATATCTCCAATTGAGGTTTTTAAAATTAATTCACCTTTATCATTAACCAAAATATTATCTTGTCCTTCAAATTCTATTTTTATTTGGCTTAAATCTGCTCCAGGATGGACAACAAAATCGTATCTTAAAAATGGTGATAAATTATTTCTATTAATTCCATTTGAATTTGAACTATCGATATCAAAATAATATCTAACATCAATTCCACGGTATAAATCTTTAATAAAAACTTCTTTGAATAATGGAACATAATTCGCCCACTTTGTGCTGTCGTTTCCTAAAAAATAATTAAAATAAGTTTCTGATTTATATTGACCTTCGGATTTGCTGACGCTATGATTATTTAAATCTTCAAGATTGTTTGTATCAATTTTTTTATATGACTGACTATTTTTAAATGACATTTTTAATACATGTCCGTTAATTTTAGTCTTAGAGTTATGATTGTGAATATTGGATTTCTCCGAATTGTCTGGTTCTTCAATTGATCCTTGTTCTGTTTTGAAATAATCATAAACTACTCCATTTTTAATAACCCAAGCATTTAAATTATTTAGTTTTGTTAGATATAATACATCATTGGGCCATTGACCTTTATTTTCAATGAAATTGATACTTTTTATTTTAGAAACGATAGAGTCATTTGTATTTTTTGCATTTATAGAGACAAATACAAAGAAAAAA